>DASSQU010000297.1:0-4242 GCA_035702325.1 Steroidobacteraceae bacterium | reverse complement strand
GCGTCTCGCGCCGCATCGAGGGCGAGGAACGCGACCAGATGCGCGAGGTGATGGGCCAGCTGCAGATCCCGGATGGCATGGGTGCCATCGTGCGCACCGCCGGCGTCGGCCGCGCCGTGGCGGAGCTGCAGTGGGATCTCGACAACCTCAAGGTCCAGTGGGAACAGATCGCAGCCGCCGCTAAAGACCGGCCCGCGCCGTTTCTGGTCTTCCGCGAAAGCGATGCCGTCACTCGTGCCATGCGCGACTACCTGTCCGACGACGTCGGGGAGGTGCTGGTGGACAGCCAGGCGGCGTTCGACAAGGCCCAGGAGTACATGCAGCGCTTCATGCCGGCCGAAGCGCAGCGGCGCCTGAAGCTCTACACCGACGACATCCCGCTGTTCACCCGCTTCCAGATCGAGAGCCAGATCGAGTCGGCCTACGCCCACAAGGTGCAGCTGCCCTCCGGCGGCAGCATCGTGATCGACTATACCGAGGCGCTGGTGTCGATCGACATCAATTCGGCGCGCGCCACCCGCGGCAGCGACATCGAGACCACCGCGACCAACACCAATCTCGAGGCCGCGGACGAGATCGCCCGCCAGCTGCGCATCCGCGACATCGGCGGGCTCATAGTAATCGACTTCATCGACATGGAGTCGAGCAAGAACCAGCGCGACGTCGAGGACCGGCTGCGCGACGCCATGAAGATGGATCGCGCCCGCATCCAGATCGGGCGGCTGTCGCGCTTCGGGCTGCTGGAGATGTCGCGCCAGCGCCTGCGCCCCTCGCTCGGCGAATCGAGTCACATCGTCTGCCCGCGCTGCGTCGGCATCGGCAGCATCCGCAGCGTCGAGTCGATGGCGCTCGCGGTGCTGCGCCTGATCGGCGAGGAGCTGCGCAAGGACCGCACCGCGCGCGTGATCGCGCAGGTGCCGGTGGCCGTCGCCACCTACCTGATCAACGAGAAGCGCGAGTGGCTGCGCACGCTCGAGGACAAGAGCGACGTCGATCTGCTCATCGTGCCGAACGAGAACATGCAGACGCCGGAGTATTCGATCAGGCGCGTGCGCGACGACGAGATCGACCAGCCGGAGAATCGCCAGGCGACCTACCTCATGCCGACGGCACCCGAGGTCGCCGAGCCCGGCGCCGTCTCCGACAAGAAACCGCCGGCCGAGCCGCCGGCGGTGGCGTCGCTGCTGCCCGCCACCCCCGCACCCATCGTGGCGGCGCCCGCGCCGGCGCATGCCCGCGCGTCCTTCGAGGCCCCGGCCGGGGGGCACGATGGCTTCTGGTCGCGTCTCAAGCGACTGCTGGTCGGTGAGCCGGCGGAGCCCGGGGAGCCATCCGCTGCGCCTCAGGTCCCCGGCGGCAGCCGCCGCGAGGCCGGACAGCACCGCGACTCCCGCCGCGAGCCGCGCCATGGGCGCTACGCCGACGGCGCGCGCCGCGAGCGCGGCGAAGGCCGCCGCGGCGACGGCCGCGATCGCGACCACCGCCGCCGCGAGGGCCGTGGATCCGAGCGGGGCCGGGAGCATTCCCGCGGCGGGCGTGATCGCTTCCCGGACCGGGGCGGCGAGCGCGGAGGCGAACGCGGTGGTACCGAGCGTTCCGCACCGGGCCGCAGCGACCTCAACCCACCGAACGGTAACCGTGCGGCGGCTGATGCAGCTGCGCCCCCGGGAGAAATGCGGTCCGAGCAAGGCGAGCGTCTCGACAGGCCGGAGCGCGGTGAGCGCCGTGGCCGCCGCGGCCGGCGCCGCGGACGGCGTGGCGGCGGTGGCGGCGGTGGCGGCGGCGTGCGTGAGGGGGGCGTGGGTCAGCCGCCGGCGGGCATTGCGGCAGGCGCCACGGCCAGCGAACCTGCGGGCGGCCTGTCTGGCAACGGAGGACACGAAGTCTCCGCGATGCCGGCATCGCCGCCCCCGGCGTCACCGCCCCCGGCGCCGCCGGCCGAGCGGCCGCGGGACATGCCCGAGCCGGCCGAGCGTCAGTTTCACTCCGAGCCGCGCGAGAGCGGCGCAGCGCACGAGCCGGCGCCGATCGCGCACTTCGAACCCACGCCGCGCCCCGAGCCCGGTGCGCCGCAGGCGAAGCCCTACGTGGTGTGGTCGTCGACGCCCGCCAAGGAAGGTGGCCGGGAGCCGGAGGAGTAATCGCCGGAGCGCACGGCCGCGCCGCGCCCTATGCGGCCCGGGATACGCGGCGCAGGTGCGCGAGCAGGCCGCGGCTCGCCGCTTCGACGAGGTCGAGCACCTCCTCGAAGCCGTTGGGCCCGCCGTAGTAGGGATCCGGCACCTCGGCTGGCTCGGCGTCGGGCGCAAACTCGAGGAACAGCCGCAGGCGCTCGTGCGTGTGGGCCGGTGCGCGCCGGCGCAATACCTGCAGATTCTCGCGATCCATCGCCAGGATGAGATCGAAGCGCTCGAAGTCTCCGGGCTCGACGATGCGCGCCCGCAGCGATCCCAGGTCATAGCCGCGCCGCGCCGCCGCCTGACGCGTACGCAGGTCCGGCGGCTCGCCGATGTGATAGCCGGCCGTGCCGGCGGAGTCCACCTCCAGGATGAGCTCCGGCGCCTCGCGCGCCGCGAGCGCCCGCAGCACTCCCTCCGCGGTCGGCGAGCGGCAGATGTTGCCGAGACAGACGAACAGGATCTTCACCGGCGCTGCCCCGCGTGTTGTGCAGGCCGGAGCGTCAGCTCGAGGCCGAGCGCCTTCATGACCTTGAGCACCGTGCCCAGGCTCGGATTGCCATCGGCGGAAAGCGCCTTGTAGAGGCCCTCCCGGGTAAGCCCCGTGTCCCTGGCCAGCCGTACCATGCCGTACATCCGCGCGATTGTGCCGAGCGCGGCCGCGAGGCAGGCAGGGTCATCACCACCTTCCTCCGTCACAGCCTCGAGATACGCGGCCATGTGCGGCCTGGACGCCAGATAATCTGCGGTCTGGTAGCGGGAAAATCTCTCCGGCACTCGTTTCATCGGCGTCACTCACCCGTTGTTGCCGCACCGGTCCCCTGTGAACCATGGTTCACCAGTGTAAACCACGGTTCACACGACGGCCAACCACGGTTCGCAGCAACGCCGCCCTCGCCGGCCGCGGAATCTACCTGGCGCTGTAGCCGCGCCCCTGCAGACAGGCGCGCATGGCGCGCTGGTAGTCGGATCGCCTGGCGCCGAGCTGCTCCGGCGCCACGCCGCCGCCGGCCTGGGTGGGGTCGAAGCCGGTCTGCGACGAGGCCCACTTGTGGCACTCGTACTTGTCGGTCGCCTGCTGCTCGGCGCTCTGGCCACTGCGCGGGTAGATGTACAGGTCGTCACCCTGCGGCGGGGGCGGCTGCGGTGCCTCGGTGCTCGCCATCTGGGCATCCCCCGGCGGATCGACCACCTCGTAGCCGCTCTGCGCGGAGCTCCACACATAGTAGGTGTCGTTGGCGTAGTAGTACGGGACGCCGCCGAACCAGACCGTCGTGTAGAAGGGCGGCAGCACCGGCACGAACACACCGACGGGCGCCCCGATCACGACGAAATCCGGGCCCCGCGGCGCATACCAGATCCCGCCCGAGTAGTAGTAGCGTCCGCCGGGACGCTCGTAGATGAAGGGCCTGCCCGGAACCCCGGCCACGAATGCGCCGCGATCGGGGTAGTAGTGGTCGTGACGGAAGCGCGCGTCGAAGTGCTCCGGTGCCCGTCCGCGTTCGTGGCCACGGCCGTGCATTTCCTGCGCCGCGAGGCCGCCGGCGCCGCCCAGCGCCGCGGCCGCGATCAGCACGGCGCCCAGCCTCGCCCCAACGACCGAATTCTTCGGGTTCTTCATGACGCGGTCACTTCACGCTGTAGCCGCGCGCATCGAGACAGGCACTGATCGCGCGCCGGTAGTTGAGCGCCTGCTGTTCCTGGGCCGCCGCGGCCCGCCGGTCGGCGACCACCACCTGCCGGGTCTGCTGGGCGTTGGCGGCATCGGCGCTGCTGCCGATCGCGCCGCCGACCACGGCGCCGGCCAGTGCTGCGGGAGCCGCCTGCCACCGTGGCGCGATCGCCGCGCCGATGATGGCGCCGGCGACGGCGCCGATCGCCGTGTTGGTGCCGGGCGGCGGACCCGCCGAGACGATCTCGACGCGGTCGTGCGGGGGAACGCCCGGCGCGCTCGGATCGAATCCGGTCTGCTGACTCGCCCACTGGCTGCACTCGTAATGGTCGCGGTCCTGCTGCTGTGCGTCCTGGCCGTGCATCGGATAGGCGTAAACCTCACTCACCGGCG
>DASSQU010000296.1:0-2516 GCA_035702325.1 Steroidobacteraceae bacterium | reverse complement strand
TGAAGCCGCAATGAGCCTCGGGCCGCTCATGATCGATCTCGCCGGCGGCGCGCTCACCGGGCCGGAGCGCGAGCTGCTGCGCCACCCGCTCGTCGGCGGGGTGCTGCTGTTCACGCGCAACTACACCGATCCCGCTCAGCTCGCCGCGCTCGTCGCCGACATCCACGCCGCACGCACCCCGCCGCTCATCGTCGCGGTGGACCACGAGGGCGGGCGCGTGCAGCGCTTTCGCGCCGGCTTCGCGGCGCTGCCGGCCGCGCGGCGCATCGGTCACGCCTTCGACGTCGACGCGCGCGCCGGGCTCGCGCTCGCCCGCCAGGCCGGCTGGCTGATGGCCGCGGAGCTGCGCGCCGTCGGCGTCGACATCTCCTTCGCGCCCT
Source organism: Steroidobacteraceae bacterium (assembly GCA_035702325.1). Classification (GTDB taxonomy): domain Bacteria; phylum Pseudomonadota; class Gammaproteobacteria; order Steroidobacterales; family Steroidobacteraceae; genus 13-2-20CM-66-19. The sequence goes on along the minus strand of DASSQU010000296.1, from coordinate 2,136 downwards.
GTGTCGACCTCGATCTCGGGGTGAGCGAGGTGATCGGCGATCGCGCCTTCCATTCCGACCCGCAGGCGGTCGGCCAGCTCGCCGTCGCCTACATGCACGGCATGCGCGACGCCGGCATGGCGGCCACCGCCAAGCACTTCCCGGGCCATGGCGCGGTGGTGGCCGACTCGCACCTGACGCTGCCGGTCGACCGCCGCCCGCTCGCGGACCTCACCGGGGAGCTCGCCCCCTACCGGCGGCTGATCGGCAACGGGCTGCCGGCCGTCATGGCGGCCCACGTGCTGTTTCCGGCCGTGGATCCGGCCCCGGCGAGCCTCTCGGGCCGCTGGATTCGCGACGTGCTGCGCGGTGAGCTCGGATTTCAGGGGGTAGTGTTTGCCGACGATCTGTCCATGGGCGGGGCCGCGGCGGCGTACGGGGACATCCTGACCCGCGCCCGGCAGGCCCTGGCGGCGGGATGCGACATGCTTCCGGTCTGCAACAGTCGCGCGAGCGTCATCGAGCTGGTCGAGCACCTCGAGGCCGAGCCTGCGCCTGCCTCGCGCCTGCGGCTGGTGCGCCTGCACGGGCGGGCGGCCCCGGCGCGCGAGGAGCTGCTCGGCTCGGACGAATGGCAGCGCGCGCGCGCGGCGCTCGCCGCCATCGATGCGGCGCCGCCGCTCACGCTCGAGGCGGGATCGAACCCATGATCAACTGGTCGGCCGAGGCCTGGCGGAACGTCGTGGAATCCGCCCCCGAGGGCATCGTGATCTGCGATGCCGCGGCCGCCGACTGCCCGGTGGTATTCGCGAACGCCGCGTTCGCGGCGATGTGCGGCTATCCGGCTGCGGCGCTGCTCGGCAACAACCTGCGCATGCTGCAGGCAACCGACCGCGACCAGGAGGCACGGGCGCGCATGCGCGAGGCGATCGCCCGGGGCGAGCCGGCGCGCGTGCTGCTGCGCAACTACCGCCCCGACGGATCGCTGTTCTGGAACGAGACCGTGATCCAGCCGGTGCGCAGCAGCGCCGGGGAGCTGACGCACTTCATCGGTTATCACCGCGATGCGAGCGAGCGGCTCAAGAGCGAGCGCCCGCCCGCGGGGCTGCCCTCGTGGCTGCGGGAGGACCGGCTGACGGGACTGCACTCGCGCGCCTACTTCGAGGAGCTGCTGCAGCGGGACTGGCACCTCGCGCAGCGCGACTCGCACGAGATCGGACTCACGCTCTTCGACATCGACGACCTCGGCGCCTACAACGAAAAGTTCGACCGCGCCGCGGGCGACGCCTGCATCCGGCGGGTGGCGCGGGTGATCGGCGCCTCCTACCGGCGCGGCGGGGACCTGGTCGGGCGCTGGGAGGGTGGCACCTTCGCGGTGCTCACCCAGGGCGATGCAGCCGAGCGCGCCGCGGAGTACGCGCGCATCGTCTCGCAGCGCGTGCGCGACCTGCTGATGCACCACCCGACCGCGGGAGCGGGGCGCTACGTCACCCTGAGCGCCGGCATCGCCACCCTGGTGCCGCCCCGGCAGCTGCCGCTCACGGGCCTCCTCAAGGCCTGCCGCGCCGCCCTGAAACGGGCCAAGCAGAACGGCAAGGACGGCATCGTCACCGCCGAGGCGGGCGATTTCCAGTGACCCGGTGATTCCGGAGGCTCATTTGCAATAGAAAGATTAATAGCGTAATCTTTCTTATGAAATGAGTGCCCGGGAAGCCACCCGTCCCCGTCCGGCCGCCGATCCCGGCGCGACGCTGTCGCGCGCCGCGGTACGCGCGGCGCGCCTGCTCGCCGTGGCGCAGGCCGACCTCGCGCACGTGATCGGCGTGAGCGAGGCGACGCTGTCGCGCATCGCCCACGGACGCCGGCAGCTCGAGCCCGATTCCAAGCCCTGGCAGCTCGCCGCGCTGTTCGTGCGGATGTTCCGCTCGCTCGATGCGATCGTCGGCTCGGACGACACGGCCGCGCGGGCCTGGCTGCGCTCGCGCAACCTCGCGCTCGGCGGCGTGCCGCTCGAGCTGATCCGCGACCCCGCGGGACTGGTGCGCACGGTTGACTACCTGGACGCCGCCCGCGCCCGCATCTGAGGCGCGGCGCTATGTGGGCGAGCTGTGGCGGGTGGTCGAGGCCCAGCACACCGCCTCGACGATGCGCCTCGTC
>DASSQU010000295.1:0-2840 GCA_035702325.1 Steroidobacteraceae bacterium | reverse complement strand
CTCGCGCACGCGGCGCGCGATGAGCTGCGTGTACTGCGCGCCGAAGTCGAGGATGAGGATGCGGTGCGCGTGGATGTCGGGGCGCGGTGCGCTGCCGACGGCGTGTGCGCCGCGCTCGCCCCGCGCAGCGGCGCCGGCAGGGGCGGGTGCGGGTCGTGGAGCGCTGACCATGGCGTCACGACACCCGGTAGTTGGGTGATTCCTTGGTGATGCTGACGTCGTGCACGTGGCTCTCGCGGATGCCGGCGTTGGTGATGCGCACGAACACCGGGCGGGTGCGCATGTCGGCGATGTTGCGGCTGCCGGTATAGCCCATCGCGGCGCGCAGTCCGCCGGCGAGCTGCTGCAGGATCGCGACCACGCTGCCCTTGTAGGGCACGCGTCCCTCGACGCCCTCGGGCACGAGCTTCTCGAGCTCGGTGGCGGCGTCCTGGAAGTAGCGGTCGGCCGAGCCGTGGCGCTCGGCCATGGCGCCGAGCGAGCCCATGCCGCGGTAGGACTTGTAGGAAGCTCCCTGGTAGAGCTCGACCTCGCCCGGCGATTCCTCGGTGCCGGCGAACAGGCCGCCGATCATGACCGCGTCGGCGCCGGCGGCGATCGCCTTGGCGATGTCGCCCGAGAAGCGTATACCGCCGTCGGAGATCACCGGCACGTCGCTGCCGCGCAGCGCGTCGGCGACGTTGGCGACCGCGGAGATCTGCGGCACGCCGACGCCCGCCACGATGCGCGTGGTGCAGATCGAGCCCGGGCCGATGCCGACCTTGACGGCATCCGCGCCCGCGTCGATGAGCGCCCGCGCGCCTTCGGCGGTGGCGACGTTGCCGGCGATCAGCTGCTGGTCCGGCCATTTCGCCTTGATGCGCCGCACGGTCTCGACCACGCCGCGCGAATGCCCGTGCGCGGTGTCGACCACCACCAGGTCGACGCCCGCCGCGCGCAGCGCCGCCACCCGATCGAGCGTGTCGGGAGTGGTGCCGACCGCCGCCCCGGCGCGCAGCCGCCCGCGCTCGTCCTTGCAGCCGCGCGGAAATTCGGTGGCCTTCTGGAAATCCTTGACGGTGATCATGCCGACCAGATCGTGGTCGGCGTTGACCACCAGCAGCTTCTCGATGCGGTGCCGGTGCAGCAGCGCCAGCACCTGCTCCTTGGGGGCGTCCTCGCGCACCGTGATGAGGCGTTCCTGCGGAGTCATCACCGAGGACACCGGAGCCTCGAGCTTGTCCTCGAAGCGCAGGTCGCGGTGCGTGACGATACCGACCGCCTTGCGCCCCACGACCACCGGGACGCCGGAGATGCCGCGCGAGCGCGTGAGGTCGAGCACCTCGCGGATCGTCATGTCGGGCGGGACCGTGATCGGGTCCTTGATGACGCCGCTTTCGAACTTCTTCACGCGGCCGACTTCACGCGCCTGCGCCTCGATGCTCATGCTCTTGTGGATGATGCCGATGCCGCCCTCCTGCGCGACGGTGATCGCCAGGCGCGCCTCGGTGACGGTGTCCATCGCAGCCGAGAGCACCGGCAGGTTGAGACGGATGCGGCGCGTGACGCGCGTGGAGAGGTCGACTTCGCGAGGGAGAACGTCCGAGTACGCGGGAACCAGCAGGACGTCGTCGAAGGTGAGAGCTTCTTCGAGGATGCGCATGCGTAATTATAGGCGGTAGGCTTGCTGCGGTAAACCTCATGCTAAGGTGGCTCATGCCCGCCGGATCCGAGGAACACGCCGCCGCGCCCGCCCGCGAGGTGTACAGCGTCTCGCGTCTCAACCGCGCGGTGCGCGCGCTGCTCGAGCGCGGGCTGGGCGTGGTGTGGGTGGAAGGGGAGCTGTCGAACTTCTCGCAGCCCGCTTCCGGTCACTGGTATTTCACGCTCAAGGACCGGGACGCGCAGCTGCGCTGCGCGATGTTCCGCATGAAGAACTCGCTGCTCGGCTTCACGCCCCGCCCCGGGGCGCAGCTGCTGGTGCGCGGCCGCATCAGCGTGTACGAGGCACGCGGCGAGTACCAGCTGATCGTCGAGTACCTGGAAGAGGCGGGGCTCGGGGCGCTGAAGCGCGAGTTCGAGCGCCTCAAGACCCGGCTGGCCGCGGAAGGTCTGTTCGCGCCCGGGCGCAAGCGCCCCCTGCCGCGCTTCCCGCGACGCATCGGCGTCATCACTTCGCCCTCGGGCGCGGCGCTGCAGGACATTCTCCGGATACTCTCGCGGCGTTACCCGCCGGCCGCTGTGCTCATCTATCCCTCGCCGGTGCAGGGCGCGGCCGCGGCCGGCGCGCTCGCCGCCGCGCTCGCCAGCGCCTCGGCACGCGCCGAGTGCGATCTGCTGATCCTGGCGCGCGGCGGCGGCTCGCTCGAGGATCTGTGGGCGTTCAACGACGAGCGCGTGGCGCGCGCCATCCACGCCTGCGCGCTGCCGGTAGTGTCGGCGGTGGGCCACGAGATCGACTTCACCATCGCGGATTTCGTCGCCGACGCGCGCGCGCCGACACCCTCGGCGGCCGCGGAGCTGGTGGTGCCGGACCGGATGGCGTGTCTCGCCGGGGTGGCCGCGGCGGCGCAGCGCCTCGCCGGCGGGATGCGGCGCGAGCTGCGCTCCCGCACCGAGCACCTCGCGGCCACACAGCGGCGGCTCGGGCTCGCGCATCCGGGCGTACGGCTGCAACAGCAGATGCAGCGGCTCGATGATCTCGCGCTGCGCCTCGCGGGCGCGGCGCGCGCCGGGGTGCAGCTGCCGAGCCTGCGCCTGGCGCGCGCCCGCGACCGCTTGATCCGCGCCGCGCCGGGACAGCGCCTGCGCGCGCAGGCCGCCCGCCACCAGGATCTCAGGGCGTGCCTCGGCCACGCGGT
>DASSQU010000294.1:0-6045 GCA_035702325.1 Steroidobacteraceae bacterium | reverse complement strand
CGGCGCGATTGGGCCCTCGGGGCCGGAGGAGTCGGATCATGAGTCTATCGAGTCCCAGGCGGATGCTGCTGGCGGTCACCGCGGCCGTGGCCCTGGCCGGCGCGGCCCTCGCCGGCACGGCCCAGGCTGCCGATATCTCCGGGGCCGGCGCCACCTTCCCGTACCCGATCTATTCGAAGTGGGCCGCGGCCTACAAGCAGCAGACCGGGATCGGCCTCAACTACCAGTCGATCGGCTCGGGCGGCGGCATCAAGCAGATCAAGGCCAGGACCGTCACCTTCGGCGCATCCGACATGCCCCTGAAGCCGGAAGAGCTCAAGGCCGCGGGACTGGTGCAGTTCCCGATGATCATCGGCGGGGTGGTGCCGGTGGTGAACGTGAAGGGTGTCGGGCCCGGCCGCATGGTGCTCGACGGCGCGACCATCGCCGCCATCTATCTGGGGGAGATCACCCGCTGGGACGACGCGCGCATTCGCCGGCTCAACCCGCAGCTCGCGCTGCCCGCCACGACCATCGCGCCGATCTACCGCTCCGACGGCTCGGGCACCAACTTCCTGTTCACCGACTACCTGTCGAAGTCGAGCCCGAAGTTCCGGCAGACCGTCGGCGCCAACACCTCGGTGCAATGGCCGGTCGGCATCGGCGCCAAGGGCAACGAGGGTGTCGCCAACATGAGCACGCAGACCGACGGGGCGATCGGCTACGTCGAGTACGCCTACGCGAAGCAGATCAGGATGGCGTATTGCGAGCTGCTCAACTCCGCCGGCAAGCGGGTCGCGCCCGATGCCGGGACCTTCCAGGCCGCCGCCGCGAGCGCCGACTGGCCGCACGCGCAGAGCTACTATCTGATCCTCACCGATCAGCCGGGCGAGCGCAGCTGGCCGATCACCGGGGCGAGCTTCATCCTGGTATACGCGGTTCCCCCGGATCCGGCCGCGACCGCCCAGGCGCTGAAGTTCTTCGACTGGGCCTACCGCAGCGGCGCGCAGATGGCGGCCGAGCTCGATTACGTGCCGCTGCCCGCCAGCCTGATCGCCATGGTGCGCAGCACCTGGCGCACGCAGGTGAAGGGGGCGCCGGCGGTCATGTAAGCTGACGCTCGGGGCGCGTGGCCGCGCCGGAAGACCAGCGTGACAGGTGACCGCCCGCGATGAATACCGTGGCTGCCATCGATCCGCGACACGCGGCGGGGCAGCGGCTGCGCGAGCGGGTGTTCCGCGGCGCGACTCTGGCAGCGGCGCTGCTGGTGCTGACGCTGCTCGGCGGCGTGGCGGTCTCGCTGCTGCAGGGCGCCTGGGCGGCGTTCGCGCACTTCAAGCTGCACTTCCTCACCAGCGAGATCTGGAATCCCGTCACCGACCAGTACGGCGCGCTCGCCGCGGTCTATGGCACGGTGGTCACCTCGCTGATCGCGCTCCTCATCGCCATTCCGGTGAGCTTCGGGATCGCGATCTTCCTCACCGAGCTCGCGCCGCAGTGGCTGAAGCGCGCGGTGGGCACAGCCATCGAGCTGCTCGCCGCGGTGCCGAGCATCATCTTCGGCATCTGGGGCCTGTTCGTGCTGGCGCCGATCCTGCAGCGCCACGTGCAGCCGTGGCTGATCGCGCACCTCGGGCCGCTGCCGCTCGTCGGGCGGCTCTTCCAGGGCCCGCCGTTCGGTATCGGCATCCTGACGGCGGGACTGGTGCTCGCGATCATGGTGATCCCGTTCATCTCCGCGGTGATGCGCGACGTGTTCGAGACGGTGCCCGACGTGCTGAAGGAGTCCGGCTACGGGCTCGGCGCCACCACCTGGGAGGTGATCTGGCAGGTGGTCGTGCCGTATGCGCGCACCGGCATGATCGGCGGCATCATGCTCGGCCTCGGGCGCGCGCTCGGGGAGACCATGGCCGTCACCTTCGTCATCGGCAACGCCCACCGCATCGGCTCGTCGCTCCTCGCGCCCGGCACCACCATCTCGGCGTCCATCGCCAACGAGTTCGCCGAGGCGGTCGGTAACCTCTACACCTCGGCGCTGTTCGGCCTCGGGGCGATCCTGTTCCTCATCACCTTCTCGGTGATCGCGGCGGCGCGCTTCATGCTGCTGCGCCTCGAGCGCCGGGCGCTCACCTCGGTATGAGCCGCCGCGGCCTGCGCAAGCTGACCAACCTGTTCGCGCTCGGCCTGTCGGCCGCCGCCACCGGGGTGGGACTCTTCTTTCTCGGGGCGATTCTCTGGACGCTGGTGAGCCGCGGCCTCGCCGGCATGTCGGTCGGGCTCTTCACCGCCATGACTCCGCCGCCGGGCAGCAGCGGCGGGCTGCTGAACGCCATCTACGGCAGCGTGGCGATGACCGTGATCGGGATCCTGATCGGCGCACCCGTCGGCATGCTGGCCGGGACCTATCTCGCCGAATACGGGCGCGCCTCGCGCCTGAGCGCGGTGATCCGCTTCGTCAACGACGTGCTGCTGTCGGCCCCCTCGATCATCATCGGGCTGTTCGTCTACGAGCTGATGGTGCTGCAGATGGGCCATTTCTCGGCTCTCGCCGGCGCGGTGGCGCTGGCGATCATCGCCATGCCGGTGACGGTGCGCACCACCGAGGACATGCTGAGTCTCGTGCCGCAGGGCATGAAGGACGCCTCGACCGCCATGGGGGCCTATCCGTGGCGCACGATCACCAGTGTCATCTACCCGGCGGCGCGCAGCGGCATCGTGACGGGACTGCTGCTCGCGGTGGCGCGCATCTCGGGTGAGACCGCGCCGCTGCTCTTCACGGCGCTCAACAACCAGTTCTGGAGCACCAGCCTCAACGCACCGATGGCGAACCTGCCGGTGGTGATCTTCCAGTTCGCGCTCAGCCCTTACCCGAACTGGCAGAAGCTCGCCTGGTCGGGAGCGCTGCTGATCACGCTGTCGATCCTCACCCTCAGCGTGGTGGCGCGCGTCGTGGTGGCGCGGCTGAACCCGGGCGGGCGGAACTGATGGCCGCCCCCGGGATCGAGCTGGCGCACCCGGTGAAGTACCAGGTGCGGCATCTCGACTTCTACTACGGGCAGGTGCACGCCCTCAAGGACGTGAGCCTCCAGCTCACCGACCGGCACATCACCGCGTTCATCGGCCCTTCCGGCTGCGGCAAGTCGACGCTGCTGCGGGTCTTCAACCGCATGTACGCGCTCTATCCCGGCCACCGCGCCACGGGCGAAGTGCGGCTCGACGGTGAGGACATCCTGGCGCCGACCGTCGATGTCGCGGCGCTGCGCTTCCGGGTCGGCATGGTGTTCCAGAAGCCGACTCCTTTTCCGATGTCGCTCTTCGACAACGTGGCCTTCGGGCTGCGGCTCGCGCGGCGCATCTCGCGCAGCGAGCTCGCCGACCGGGTCGAGGAGGCGCTGCGCGACGCCGCCATGTGGGACGAGGTGAAGGACAAGCTGCACGAGGACGGACGGAGCCTTTCCGGCGGGCAGCAGCAGCGGCTGTGCATCGCGCGTACACTCGCCCTGCACCCGGAGGTGCTGCTGTTCGACGAGCCGACCGCGGCGCTCGATCCGATCTCGACGCTGCGCATCGAGGAGACGCTGCAGTCGCTGCGCGAGCGCTACTGCATCGCGATCGTCACGCATAACCTGCAGCAGGCGGCGCGGGTGTCGAATTTCACCGCTTTCATGTACCTCGGCGAGCTGATCGAGATGGGACCCACGGAGCAGCTGTTCACCGCGCCGAAGAGCCGCCGCACCGACGACTATGTCACCGGACGCTTCGGGTAGTCCTGCCGCGGGCGGCTCTGCGGGGCTCGCTGCGGCGCCGGCGGCCGAGGCAGCGCCGCGGCGTCTCGGCGAGGGCGGCCTCAACCTCAAGCCGAGCGGGCGCGTGCACGTCGCGCCGCCGGCAGAGGGCGCGGACACGTCGGCGACGGCGGGCTCCGCCGCGATCGATAACCCGGTGTTCGCCTGCCGCGACGTGAGCGTCTTCTACGGCGCCAAGCAGGCGCTGAGGAACGTCACCATCGACGTCGCGCGGCGGCAGGTGCTGGCGATGATCGGCCCCTCGGGCTGCGGCAAGTCGACCTTCCTGCGCTGCCTCAACCGCATGAACGACACCATCCCGGGCGCGCGCGTCACCGGCACGATCCTGCTCGACGGGCGCGACATCCACGACGCGCGCCAGGACGTGGTGCAGATCCGCGCCCGCGTCGGCATGGTGTTCCAGAAGCCCAATCCCTTCCCCAAGTCGATCTACGACAACGTCGCCTTCGGGCCGCGCATCCACGGCCTCGCCCGCGGGCGGGCACATCTCGATGACATCGTGTGCACGAGCCTCACCCGCGCGGGACTGTGGGACGAGGTGAAGGACCGCCTCGGGAGCCCGGGCACCGGGCTCTCCGGCGGCCAGCAGCAGCGGCTGTGCATCGCGCGCACCATCGCGGTGCAGCCCGAGGTGATCCTGATGGACGAGCCCTGCTCGGCGCTCGATCCGGTGGCGACCGCGCGCATCGAGGACCTGATCGACGAGCTGCGCGAGGCTTTCGCGATCGTGATCGTCACTCACTCCATGCAGCAGGCGGCGCGCGTGTCGCAGCGCACCGCTTACTTCCATCTCGGCGAGCTGATCGAGGTCGGCGACACCGACCGGGTGTTCACCAACCCGCGCCACCGGCTCACCGAAGACTACATCACCGGGCGCTTCGGTTGATGCGGGCCGGGGGCCCGGGGGGCCCGGGGGGCCCGGGCGTCCCCGGGCGTCTCCGGGCGCGCGGCTGAGGTCCTCTCCGGCGATAGTTAAGTGAGTGCTTAAGTATTCGGCCCGGAGCCTGTCCGCGCGCTGCTCAGAACTTGAAGCGCAGGCCGACGGTGGTGGCGACGTTGTCCTTGTTGAGGAAGCCGTTCGCCAGGCCGTCCCGCACGCCCGACCACATGCTGCCGGCATAGGCGTCGAAGCGCTTCGACAGCCGGTAGTCGATCAGCACCGAAACCGCGTTCTCCGTGCCGCTGCACCCGGAGCTCACCGTGCCCGAGCAGCCGGCGTTGGCGCCGGTGGCGAAGCTGTTCTGCCGGTAGCCGTAGTACGCGGCGACCAGGTCGAGGTCCTTCACCGGCGTCCACTTGAGCCCCGCCCAGAACACCTCGAGCGTCTTGCGGTTGTCGAAGGCCGCGTTGTTCACGGCCGCGAGCACGTAGCCGCCGATGACGGTGGTGCCGACGGAGAGCGGATTATTGGGGTTGTCGAAGGCGATGTGCTCGTAGGCCGCGTAGAGCTTCAGCGGCGCCGGGTTGAGGTCCCAGAGCCCCATGACCGAATAAGTCTCGTTGTCCGAGACCGTGCCGGCGAGCGAGTTGTTGATCGACCAGCACGGATTGCCGCCCGGGGGCGCGGGCGGGGGCGCCGCGTTGCAGTTGCCGCTCTGCAGGGTCGCGACCTGCGCCGCGCTGAGGGGGGAGACGCCGATCGCGTCGTACTTCTTGAAGTAGTAGGCATCGAGCGAGACACCGCCCCAATCACCGCCGATCTGGGCCTGGTAGCCGGTGTTGGTGCTGCCGCTCGAGCTGCCGAACTGGTAGAGCGCGCCGAGGTGCAGCCAGGCGTACTTGCCGTAGTACTTCACCGACTGATCGAGCCGCCGGTCCTCGGTGTCGCCGCCGCCCGCGGCAGTGCCCGAGTACCCGACGACCGAGAATGCCTGTGCCGCTCCCATCGGGTCGTACTTGCCGACGCCGTCCGCAAGCAGCGTGACATTGCGGCCCACGGTGAAGCTGCCGACGGTGGGGGAGGCCAGCCCGAGGTACGCAGCTCCCGAGAACAGCTGTCCCGCGATGCTGCTGTCCACACCAGTCACCTGACTGGTGAGCGGCTTGCCGTTATTGAGGGCGACCGACTTCAGGGCGTCGGAAATGTCGCCGGACTGCGGATTGAAGAAGGTCTCGAAGCGGAACACGCCGGCCCAGTCGCCCCAGAACGGCTCGTTGCCCGAGATGCCGATGCGCGACTGCGAGAGGTTGCTCGGGGCAATGCCGATCGGCGAGTCGTAGTCGTTCTTCTGCACCAGCGAGCTCGACCCGGGCGGGAAGT
>DASSQU010000293.1:0-5208 GCA_035702325.1 Steroidobacteraceae bacterium | reverse complement strand
TGCGGCGCGTTGATCTCCTCATTGCGCCGGACCCGCTTTATTGCACTAGCGATTCGTCAACCCTCCAAACTCCTGCGCCCGCGACTCTCGAGCTCGACACCGAGGCGTTCGGCGAACGTCTCCGGGGTCATTGTGCCCAGGTCCTTGCCGCTTCGGGTACGCACTGCAAGCAGATGTGCGGCCACTTCCCTGTCGCCCGCAACCAAGAGATACGGAACACGCTGCAGCGTGTGCTCGCGGATCTTAAAGCCCACCTTCTCGTTGCGCAAGTCAGACTCAACGCGAAGACCCTGATTTTTCAGGGATTCTGTAACCTTTCGGACATACTCATCCTGGCGATCGGTGATTCCCATCACGACCGCCTGCACCGGGGCGAGCCAGGCCGGGAGTCTTCCCGCATGGTGCTCGAGCAGTATGGCCAAGAAACGCTCCAGGGAGCCGAAGATCGCGCGGTGCAGCATCACGGGCGTGCGCCGGGCGCTCGTCTCGTCGATGTAATAAGCCCCGAGGCGCTCGGGCATGTTGAGGTCGACCTGCAGCGTGCCGCACTGCCAGTCCCGCCCGATCGCATCGCGCAGCACGAACTCGAGCTTCGGCCCGTAGAAGGCGCCCTCCCCCTTGTTGAGGGTGTAGTCGATGCCGGCCGCCGCGGACGCCGCCTTGAGGGCCGCCTCCGCGCGGTCCCAGATGTCGTCGTTCCCGACCCGCCTCGGGGGCCGGTCGGCGAACTTGATGGCGACCTCCTCGAAACCGAAATCCCGGTAGATATCGAGGATCAACCGCGTGATCGCCACCGACTCGGAGGTGATCTGCTCCTCGGTGATGAAGCAGTGGCCGTCGTCCTGCGTGAAGGCCCGCACCCTCATCAGGCCGTGCAGCGCCCCCGAGGGCTCGTAGCGATGCACCTTGCCGAACTCGGCGAGCCGCACCGGCAGCTCGCGGTAGCTGCGCAGCCCGTGCCTGAAGATCTGCACGTGCCCCGGGCAGTTCATCGGCTTGATGGCGTAAGTGCGCTCGTCCGGGGTCCTGGTGAGATACATGTTCTCGCCGAACTTCTCCAGATGCCCGGACTGGCGCCACAGCGCCGCGTCCATGAGCTCCGGGGCATTCACCTCCTGGTAGCCCGCCGCGTGCTGGCGCTCGCGCATGTACTTAATGAGCGCCTGAAAGACCGTCCAGCCCCTGGGGTGCCAGAACACCGCCCCCGGGGCTTCCTCCTGCAGATGGAACAGGTCGAGCTCGCGTCCGATGCGGCGGTGATCGCGCTTCTCGGCCTCCTCGAGCCGCGTGAGGTACGCATCGAGCTGCTTCTTGTCGGGCCAGGCGGTGCCATAGATCCGCTGCAGCATCTCGTTGCGCGAGTCCCCGCGCCAGTAGGCGCCCGCCACCTTGGTGAGCTTGAAGGCCTTGAGCTTGCCCGTGGAAGGCACGTGCGGGCCGCGGCACAGGTCCACCCAGTTGCCCTGTCCGTAGAGGCTGATCTCCTCCTTGTCCGGGATGCCCGCGATGATCTCCGCCTTGTAGATCTCGCCCTGGTCCCGGAAGAACCTCACCGCCTCCTCGCGCGGCAGCACGCGGCGCGTCACCTGCTCGTCGGCCTTCGCGAGCTCGCCCATCTTCGTCTCGATCGCGGCCAGATCCTCGGGCGTGAAGGGGCGCGCATAGGCGAAGTCGTAGTAGAAGCCGTCCTCGATCACCGGTCCGATGGTTACCTGGGCGTCGGGAAAGAGCTCCTTCACCGCCTGCGCCAGCAGGTGGGCGGTCGAGTGACGCAGTACCGCGAGACCGTCCGGGTCCTTGTCGGTGACGATGGCGACCTCGGCGTCCGCACCGATGAGGAAGGAGGTGTCGACCAGTCGCCCGTTGACGCGTCCGGCGAGCGCCGCCCGCGCCAGGCCGGCGCCGATCGCGGCTGCGACTTCGGCCACCGTCACGGGGTGGTCGAAGCGGCGCTGACTGCCATCCGGCAGAGTGACGACGGGCATCGTTTTATCTCAAAGGGACGGTAAGAGAGAGCGCTCCGCCCGGGACCCGCGCCCTTGCAGGAGCGCCCTCCTTGATCGATCTGGTAGGCGCGAGTGGGATCGAACCACCGACCACCACCATGTCAAGGTGATGCTCTACCACTGAGCTACGCGCCTGAAACCGCTTGTCTCTCGCGTCGAGGGCGGCGAACGATACAAGAGTGAGCCGGGCTAAGCAAGCTAATGCCTGTCATTCCAGGCACTTGCACGCGCCCGCCGAGCCTCATCCCGCGGCGCGGGTCGCGTCCGCGGCGGGCGCGGGAAATCCGAGCTCGAGCTGCTTCAGTTGCTCGATCTCGTCGCGCAGTTTCGCGGCCTCCTCGAACTCGAGATTGCGCGCACGCCGGAACATCTCCGCCTCGAGCTTTCTGATCTCCCTGACGAGCGCCTCGGGGCGCAGCTCCGCCGCCGTGCGGCGCCGGTCCTCGCGCCGCCGCCGTGCGGGCGCGGCCGGTTCGGCGTGCGCTCCCTCCATGATGTCGGTCACCGCCTTGCGGATCCCGCGCGGAGTGATGCCGTGGGCCGCGTTGTAGTCGAGCTGCTTCCTGCGGCGGCGGTTGGTCTCGTCGATGGCGCGCTGCATGGAGCCGGTCACGCGGTCCGCATAGAGGATTGCCCGGCCGTGGATGTTGCGCGCGGCGCGGCCGATCGTCTGGATGAGAGAGTTCTCCGAGCGCAGGAAGCCCTCCTTGTCGGCATCGAGGACCGCGACCAGGGCCACCTCCGGCATGTCGAGCCCCTCGCGCAGCAGGTTGATGCCTACCAGTACGTCGAATTTGCCGAGGCGCAGGTCGCGGATGATCTCGACCCGCTCGACCGTCTCGATATCGGCGTGCAGGTAGCGCACGCGCACGTCGTGCTCGCGCAGGTAATCGGTGAGATCCTCGGCCATGCGCTTGGTGAGCGTGGTGATGAGGACCCGTTCGCCGGCGGCGGCGCAGCGGCGGATCTCCGAGAGCACGTCGTCGACCTGGGTCGCGACCGGGCGCACTCCGACCTCGGGGTCGATGAGCCCGGTGGGACGCACCAGCTGCTCGACCACCTGCGAGGAATGCTTGGCCTCGTACCCCCCGGGAGTGGCGGACACGAAGATCATCTGCGGCGCGAGCTGCTCCCATTCCTCGAACTTGAGTGGCCGGTTGTCGAGCGCCGACGGCAGGCGGAAGCCGTACTCGACCAGCACCTCCTTGCGGGAGCGGTCACCGCGGTACATGGCACCGAGCTGCGGGATGGTCTGATGGCTCTCGTCGATGACCAGCAGCGCGTTGCGCGGCAGGTAGTCGAACAGGCACGGCGGGGGCTCCCCGGGGGCGCGCCCCGAGAGATAGCGTGAATAGTTCTCGATACCGGCGCAGTAGCCGACCTCCTTGATCATCTCCATGTCAAAGCGGGTGCGCTGCTCGAGTCGCTGCGCTTCCACCAGCCGCCCCGCCGCGCGCAGCTCCTGAAGCCGCACGCGCAGATCCTCGCGGATCTGGTCGACCGCTCCGACGAGGCGCTCGCGCGGCGTGACGTAATGGGTGCCCGGATAGACGGTGAAGCGCGGCACCTTGCGGGCAATCGCCCCGGTCAGGGGATCGAAGAGGCTGAGCGAGTCGATGGTGTCGTCGAAGAGCTCGACCCGCACCGCCTCGCGCTCGGATTCGGCGGGAAAGATATCGATGACATCGCCCCGCACCCGGTAAGTGCCGGCGCTCAGGTCGAGCTCGTTGCGGGTGTACTGCATCTCCGCGAGCCGGCGCAGCAGCTGGCGCTGGTCGAGGCGGTCGCCGCGCCTGAGATGCAGCACCATGGCGAGGTAGGCCTGCGGGTCCCCGAGGCCGTAGATCGAGGAGACGGTCGCGACGATGATGGAGTCGGGGCGCTCGAGCAGCGCCTTGGTGGCCGAGAGGCGCATCTGCTCGATGTGCTCGTTCACCGAGGCGTCCTTCTCGATATAGGTATCCGAGGACGGGACGTAGGCTTCCGGCTGGTAATAATCGTAGTAGGACACGAAGTACTCGACCGCGTTGTGGGGAAAGAACTCGCGGAATTCCCCGTAGAGCTGCGCGGCGAGCGTCTTGTTGTGCGCGAGCACCAGGGTCGGGCGCTGCACGCGCTCGATGACGCTGGCCACGGCGAACGTCTTGCCGCTTCCGGTCACGCCGAGCAGCGTCTGGTGTGCGAGCCCCTGGTTCAGCCCCTCGACGAGCCTGTCGATCGCCTGCGGCTGATCGCCCGCGGGCGCAAAGCCCGCTTCGAGCCTGAAGGGATGCTGTCCGGGCTGCTGTTCGCGTGATTCCATGGGCCTGCTGCGACCGGGTCCTTCGACCGCGCCGGCCGTGAGACGTGGCGCCGGACCGGCACAATCTCCTAATATAGCGGGGCCGCCCGCCCCGGAGCGACCCGGAAGGAGTGCGCGAACCTTGCCCATCTCACGCCGCGTCCAGCGCGTCAAACCCTCCCCGACCCTCGCCGTGACGGCCCGCGCCGCGCGGCTCAAGGCCGAGGGCAGGGATGTGATCGGCCTCGGCGCGGGCGAGCCGGACTTCGATACGCCGGCACACATCGCCGATGCCGGCGTCGCGGCGATCCGCGGCGGCTTCACCCGCTACACGAACGTCGAAGGGATCGACGAGCTCAAGGACGCGATCATCGCGAAGTTCGCGCGCGACAACGGGCTCACCTACGAGCGCTCGCAGATACTCGTGTCTGCGGGCGCCAAGCAGACGGTCTTCAACCTGTGCATGGCGGTGCTCGATGCCGGCGACGAGGCGATCATCCCCGCGCCCTACTGGGTCTCGTACCCGGATATGGTGCTGCTCGCCGACGGCCTGCCGGTGATGCCGCTCGCGGGCCTCGCCCAGGGCTACAAGATCACGCCGCGCCAGCTCGCCGCTGCCATCACGCCGAAGACGCGTCTCGTGATCCTCAACAGCCCGTGCAATCCCACCGGCGCCGCCTACACGCGCGCGGAGCTGCGCGCACTCGGCGAGGTGCTGATCGAGCACCCGCGCATACTCATCGGCACCGATGACATGTACGAGAAGATCTACTGGGAGCCCGAGCCCTTCTGCAGTCTCGTGACCGCGGTTCCCGAGCTCTACGGGCGCACCGTCACCATCAACGGCGTCTCCAAGGCCTACGCCATGACCGGCTGGCGACTCGGCTACTGCGGCGGGCCGAAGGAGATCATCGCCGCGAT
>DASSQU010000292.1:0-4274 GCA_035702325.1 Steroidobacteraceae bacterium | reverse complement strand
GCTCTGCAGGCCGGCGAACGCCAGCAGGTTGACGTTGGGATAGAAGTCCGCCTCCGCGGCCCGCACGCCGTGGGCCGTCTGCTGCACCTCGGCGCGCGCCGCCGCGACGTCCGGGCGCCGGCCAAGCAGATCCACGGGCAGACGCGAGGGCAGCGCGATGCCGCTCGGGGAGCTGAGCTGCGGACGCGTGAGCGACTGGCCGCGATCGGGACCGGCACCGATGAGCGCGGCGAGCTGGTTGCGCGCCAGCTCGATGTTGGCATGCGCCGCCGCAACGCCGCCGCGCGTGAGCGCCGCCATGCTCTCGGACTGCTTGACGCGTGCCTGGTTCTCCAGCCCGGCGCCCACGCGCTGCTGCGTGAGCTCGAGGATGGAGTTCTGCTGGGCGAGATTATCGTTCGCCACGTCGAGCAGCTGGTAGCCGAGATCGAACTGGATGTAGGCGCGCACCACGGCGACCGCGAGTGCCAGCCGCGCCGCCGCGCGATCCGCCTCCAGCGCCTGTACCCCGGAGCGCGCTGCGGCCAGCAGTGTGCGGTTGCGCCCCCAGAAATCGATGTCGTAGCTGAAGTCGACCGCGATGCGTCCGTCGGTCGAATAGCTGCCGGCGAAAGGCGGCGGGTAGAGCCCGTTCTGCGGGTAGCGCTGCCGGGTGGCCTCGGCGTCGAGCGCCGCCCGCGGCAGGAGCGGTGCCGAGGCCACGAGTGCCTGCGCCTGGGCGGCCCGCAGCCGCGCCTCGGCGATCTCGAGCGAGGGGCTCCCGGCGAGCGCTTCGCCGACGAGCGCATCGAGCTGCGGGTCACCGTAACTGCGCCACCAGCCGTCGCCCGGCCAGGACGTGGCGTCCACCGGCGCGCCGGCGAGCGTGCGCGCCGCGGCGAGCGAGGCGGGCGCGAGCTGCGGCGCGGGCTTCCAGTCGCCGTGCGCGGCGCAGCCGCCGAGCACGAGGCCGGCAGCGGCGGCGAGCGCGGCGAGGCACGCGGAAAAGGTCCGGATACTCATGGTTTTCCACCTGTACGCGTCTGTGGATGTTCCCCCTCGTCCGATCTGCCGTTGTCGATCATGCGGCCGAGCAAGCGCTGCAGCGCCTCCACCTCGGCGGGCCGGAAGCCGGCGAGATGCGCGCCGAGCACCCGCGAGCCGATGGCCCGCAGCCGCGGCAGCTGCGCGCGTCCCGCGGGCGCCACCCGCAGCAGCACTACCCGGCGATCCTCGGGCGAGCGCTCGCGCCGCAGCAGCCCCTTTTCCTCGAGGCGGTCGAGAATCCGCGTCATCGAGCCGGTGTCGTAATACATGAAGCGGCACAGGTCGGCGGCGGTGCGCGCCGCGCCTTCCGCCACGTGCTTCAGTACCGCATACTGCATCGCGTTCAGCCCGAAAGAGCCGAGCTCGGCGTCGAGACTGCTGAGGAGCGATGCGCGGGCCCGCCCCAGCAGGTAGCCGACGCCGAGACCCCCCGCGCGGGCCGGCGGCGCCGCGCCCCGGCGTGCGGCCCGGGCGTTGCGCCGGCCGGTGGCGGCGTGCAGCTGGCTGGAGAGCGCGGCCATAATTACTGCCGGTAAGAATACTGCCTCGGCAGGTATTTGTCGATCGGACTTCAGGAGGACCCGCTTGCCGACCGGAACACGCATTTCCTCGCGCCACACCTTCTTCCTGAAGCGCATCCTGCCGCTGCTGCTCTGCGGGGTGCTGGCGCTCACGCTGCTGCCCCCGATGCTACTCGCGCTGCACGGTCGCGCCTTCCCCTATCCGGTGCTGGTGATGCCGCTCTTCCTGGGGATCATCTTCTATACCGTTCTGCGCCGGCTGGTGTTCGATCTCGCCGACGAGGTGTACGACGAGGGCGACGCGCTGCGGGTGCGCTTCGGCGACGAGGAGGAGCGCATCCCGCTCGGCGAGATCATCAACCTCAGCTACTCGGGTATCACCAATCCGCCGCGGATCACGCTCACCCTGCGCAACCCCGGCCGCTTCGGCAGGGAGGTCACCTTCTCGCCGCAGCAGCGCTTCCTGAGTCCGCTGTTCCGCAAGGACCCGCTGGTCGGCGAGCTCATCGAGCGGGTGGACGCCGCGCGGCGGCGGTGAATACGTCGGCGCCGAAGGCGGCGAGATCCGCCCGGCCGGCGTAGCCGAGGGGCGGCAGGCCGAAGATCGCTTCCACCGTCTTCAGCAGCGAGTAGTGATTGTAGGAAACGTCCGTCACGGTGCCGGGCCTGACGAACGGCGAGAGCACCACGGCCCCGACGCGCCCGCCGCCCGGCCCGCTGATCCCGGGCGCGAGCCGGGCGCCGGGCAGCGGCCGCTCGCCGCAGCAGGCGCCCGAGTCCGAGCCGTCGGCCTCGTCGAACAGCACGATCAGCATGCCGTCCCTGCCGAACGCCGCTGAGCGCTCGATGCGCGGTACCCATTCCTCGAGGAACGCATTGATCGCGGCGAGACCGCCGCGCCGGCCGTCGACGCAGCGCGCATCGTGACCGTCGTTGCACTGGTTGGGAGTGATGAACACATAGTTCGGCGTGGTGGCGAGGCTGCCGAGATCGTCCGCCAGGCGCTCGAGACTCACCACGTGCGCATCGCAGCGCGCGCTATCGTCGATGAGGGAGTGGAAATACACGAACGGATCGTGCTTGGCGGCGTACTGATCGCCGCGGCGCGGTGCGCCGGTGGGGTCGGCGGCGCCGAGCGCGACGTGCCCGCAGGTGGCGCGCTCGCGCGCCGGATCGTTGCCCATGTCCTCCATGTAGGCCTTCCAGGTGAAACCGGCGGCCTCGAGCTGATCCGGCAGGGTCCTGACGATCGGCGGATAGACGCAGCCGGATCCGAGCGCCTGGCCGTCTGGATCGAGCCCGGGCGCGCTCAGGCGGAACTCGCTGTAAGTCGGGCAGTTGTTCTGCGTTTCCACGTTCGGCGCCTGGCCGCTGATCATCGCCACGTAATTGCCGAGGCTCTCGTGGCCGATGCCGTAGTAGTTGCGCAGCAGGGCGCCGGCTGCCGGCAGCGTGCGCGCCAGGTAGGGAGCGGGCGAGCCGGGCCCGAAACTCGCCGCGTAGGGCTCGTTCTCCAGCACCAGCACGAACACGTGGCGGATCGGCGGCAGCGCTCGCACCGGGGGAGCCGCCGCGGACGCAGCGGCGAGGGCGCCGAGCGCGAGCGGCACCAGGGTGCGAAGGCCGGCAGGTCGCATGCGACGCTCAGCCTTCCGGTGTGAGCGGGGACACGCGCGGCGCGTACCCGGGCGCGAGGCGCGCGGCGTGCGCAAACAGCGCGGCGCAGCCGAGCGTGAGCAGCGCCGCGGTGAGAAACGCCGCGCCCGGCAGATGCACCACGGCGTCCGCGCGCGAGAAGTAGCCGAACACCTGCGTCATGAGCGGCGGGCCGGCGATGGAGCTCAGGCTGTAGAGGCTGGCCACCGCCCCCTGCAGCTCCCCCTGCGCGTCGGCGGGGATCTGCTGCGAGGCGAGCGCGTTCATCGAGGGATAGGTGAGCGCGAAGACGCAGGTGCTGAGCGACACCGCGTACATCATCCAGCCCTCGCTCGCCGCGGCATAACCTAGATAGGCGATCACCGCGGCCGCCATGCCGGCAGCGGCGGCGCGCCGCTCGCCCCCGAGCCAGGGGATCAGCACGCGGGTGAGCACCCCCTGGGCGATGGCCATGAGCATGCCGACGAAAGCGAGCGAGTAGCCGACCCCGGCGCTGCTCCAGTGAAACTTCGCGAGGGTGTAGAAGGCCCAGGTGGTGGGGAACACCTGGTGGCCGAGTTGCCACAGGAACACGGCTCCGAGCAGCCAGCTGACCGCGGAGTACCTGCGGATCTGCCGCAGCGTGCCGAGCGGATTGGCGCGCCGCCACTCAAAGGGCCGCCGCGCGCCCGGCGCGAGTGACTCGGGCAGCGCGAAGTAGCCGAGCGTGCCGTTGGCGAGCGCGAGCACGCCGGCGGTGTAGAACGGGGCGCGCGGGCCGAAGCTGCCGAGCAGTCCGCCGATCGCGGGACCGAGGATGAAGCCGAGTCCGAAGGCCGCGCCGAGCAGGCCAAAGTGCTGGGCGCGTTTGCCGGGTTCGCTGATGTCGGCGACGTAGGCGTAGGCCGGCGTGAACGACGCCCCGGCGACGCCGGCAATCGCGCGGCCGGCGAACAGCCAGCCGATCACCGGCGCCGATCCCATGATCAGGTAGTCGATGCCGAGCGCGAACAGCGCCGCGAGCAGCACCGGGCGCCGCCCGAAGTGATCGCCGAGGTTGCCGAGCACCGGCGCGCAGAAGAACTGCATCAG
>DASSQU010000291.1:0-3590 GCA_035702325.1 Steroidobacteraceae bacterium | reverse complement strand
GCGCAGCGGGTTCACCAGGTGCAGCGGCCGGAACTCCCCGCGCGGATCCCAGAAGCGTGCCGCGATGCGCTCGAAGCGGCCGAGCTCGGCTTGATCGGCGTTGGCGCGGCGCGCGCGCTCGCCGCCCGCGGCGGGAGTCGCGCTCATGCGGCCTCGAGCTGCGCGCGCTCGGCCCAGCGCTGCGCCAGGCCCGCGAGCTCGCGCTCATCGAAGCCGAGCAATCGTCCGGCGCCGAGCGCTGCCCGGCCTGCAATCCACGCGTCGCTCACCTGGGCGCGCGTCGCCCCGAAGACGATCGCGTCCGGCACCTGCGCGGCCGCCACGTCGGCGGCGTCGGTGAGCTCGATGCAGATCAGGTCCGCGGCCTTGCCCGGCTCGACCGAGCCGATCTGCGCCGCGAGCCCGAGCGCCGTGGCGCCGCCGAGCGTCGCGAGACGCAGCGCCGCCGCTGCCGGCAGTCCCGCGAGCAGCGCCGCGGTGCGTGCCTCGGCAAGCAGGTCGAAGGCGCCCGCGGCGAGCGGGCTGTCGGTGCCGAGGCCGGTGCGCTCGGGGAGGAACGGCAGCGCGGGGACCGCGCCGGGATTGAGCCGCAGCTGCGCCTGCGGGCAGACGATGAGCGTCGCGCCGCGTTTCCCGAGGAGCTCGAGCTCCCCGGGGCCGAGCGCCGACGGCCCGACCGCGCTGAATCCCGCCCGCAGCAGTCCGAGCGCATCGAGGCGCCCGAGCGCCGCCGCGGCGCGCCGGGCCGTGGCTTCTCCCGGGGGCGGGCCGTCACGCACCTCGGCCGCGGGCGCTTCGGGTTCCGCGGTGAGCTCGTCGAGATGCACCGCAACGCGAGCGTCGAGCTCGTCGGCGACGCGCTGCACGCGGGCGAGCGTCGCGTCGCTGAGGGCGAGGGGCGCCAGCGGGGCGAAGTACAGGCTGATGCGCGCATCCGAGCGGTACTCGTCCCACAGCCGCTCGGCGCGCGCCAGATGGGCGGTCGCACCCTCCGCCCAGGGGCTCGCTCCCTCGGCGACCGGCAGCGCGATCGCCGCGCGCATGTGGGCGGCGGCCGCCGCGCGCGCCGCCTCCTCGGGATACAGGTCGAGATCGGCAAAGCAGGTGATGCCGGCGCGCACCATGGCTGCCATGGCGAGCGCAGTACCCTCGCGCACGTAGGCCGCGCTCATCAGCCGCCGCTCGAGGGGCCGCACGCACTCGCTGAGCCAGCGCGCCCGCGGCGCCCGCACCGCGAGCCCCCGCAGCAAGGCGTGCGCGGCACAGGTATGGGCGTTGACCAGGCCCGGCAGCAGGGCGTGCCGGCCGCGCACCACCCGCTCGCGCGGCTCGAACCGCGCGCGCAGGTCCGCGGCGGGACCCACGGCCACGATGCGACCGGCGGACACGGCGACCGCCTGGCCGCCGTGGACCGTGTTGGACGGCGCGATCGGCAGCAGCCAGCGGGCTTCGATCAGCAGGTCGGCGGGCTCGCGGATGGACATCGGCGCCTGGGCGTCCCTCGGCACACACTGAGAGCTGCCCGCAGTATATCGGCGCATGGCGCGCGGCGCCCGGCGGCGGTGCGCCGTGCCGGGCCGCGCCCGCGTACAATTGGCGCTGCGTTCTCCAAGCAAGGGAGCTCAGCCATGCCAAAGTACCTGGTCGAAGCGACCTACACGGCCGAGGGTCTGCGCGGCCTGCACAAGGACAAGGCTTCGGGCCGCAAGCAGGCGGTCGTCAAGGCGGTCGAGAGTCTCGAGGGGAGAGTCGAGGCCTTCTACTATGCGATGGGCGAGCGCGACGTCGTGGTCATCGCCGAGTTACCCGACGCGCTGAGCGCCGCCGCCCTGTCGCTGGCGGTGTCGGCGACCGGACTGGTACGCGCTAGCACGACGGCGCTGCTCAGCACCGAGGAGATCGATCGCGCGCTGAGCAAGAAGCTCGCCTACCGGGGCCCCGGCGCGTAGCCGCGCACACCGCCCGCGGGAACGAGCCGGCCGCGGGCGGCGGGCTGCGCGTGTTTGACGGCTCGTCGACAGCTCCCGGATGCGCGGGGGCGGCAGGGTTCTTCGTGCTAGAATTTCCTTTTTCTCTGGCGCCCAGCCGGTTGCGTGGACGCTTCCCCGAACTGAATGCCTGAAATCGCCCGCGAAGTTCTGCCGGTCAGTCTCGAAGAGGAGATGCGGCAGTCCTATCTCGACTATGCCATGAGCGTCATCGTCGGGCGGGCGCTGCCCGACGTGCGCGACGGCCTCAAGCCGGTGCATCGGCGCGTGCTGTACGCGATGCGCGAGCTCGGCAACGAGTGGAACAAGCCCTATAAGAAGTCGGCGCGCGTGGTCGGCGACGTGATCGGCAAGTACCACCCGCACGGCGACACCGCGGTGTACGACACCATCGTGCGACTCGCGCAGCCGTTCTCCATGCGCTATCTGCTGGTCGACGGCCAGGGCAATTTCGGCTCGGTCGACGGCGATCTGCCGGCGGCGATGCGTTACACCGAGGTGCGCATGACGCGCATCGCCCACGAGCTGCTCGCCGACATCGACAAGGAAACGGTCGACTTCACGCCCAACTACGACGAGTCGGAGTTCGAGCCCTCGGTGCTCCCGACCCGCATCCCGAACCTGCTGGTGAACGGCCAGACCGGCATTGCGGTCGGCATGGCGACCAACATTCCGCCGCACAATCTCACCGAGACGGTCAACGCCTGCCTCGCGCTGCTCGACGATCCGGCTGCGCCGCTCGCGGCGCTGATGCAGCACATGCCGGGGCCCGACTTCCCGACCGGCGGCATCATCAACGGCGCGCAGGAAATCGCCACCGCCTACCGCACGGGCCGCGGGCGGCTCTCGGTGCGCGCGCGGGTCGCCATCGAGGAGCTCGGCAAGGGCGACCGCCAGGCGATCGTGGTCACCGAGCTTCCCTACCAGGTGAACAAGGCGCGCCTCATCGAGCGCATCGCCGAGCTGGTGCGCGAGAAGCAGCTGGACGGCATCGCTGCCGACGGGCTGCGCGACGAGTCCGACAAGGACGGCATGCGCGTCGTCATCGAGCTCAAGCGCGGCGAAGTGAGCGAGATCGTTCTCAACAACCTGTACGCGCAGACGCCGATGGAGACGGTGTTCGGCATGAACATGGTGGCGCTGCAGGACGGCCAGCCGAAGCTCATGTCGCTCAAGGACATGCTGGAGGCCTTCATCCGGCACCGGCGTGAAGTGGTTACCCGCCGGACCATCTTCGATCTCGCCAAGGCGCGCGAGCGCGCCCACATCCTGGAAGGCCTTGCGGTTGCACTGGCCAACATCGACGAGGTCATTGCCCTCATCAAGGCGGCGCCGGCACCGGCGGAGGCGCGGGCCGCGCTGCTCGCGCGCGCCTGGGCGCCGGGCGTGGTGACCGAGCTGCTCGCCGCGGCCGGCGCGATCTCCACCCGCCCGCAGGGGCTGGCCGCGGAGTTCGGGCTCGGCGGCGACAGCTACCGTCTCTCCGAGGCGCAGGCGCAGGCGATCCTCGACATGCGCCTGCACCGCCTCACCGGACTGGAACGCGAGCGGATCGTCACCGAGTACCAGCAGCTGCTCGACAGCATCCGTGATCTTTCCGAC
>DASSQU010000290.1:0-4481 GCA_035702325.1 Steroidobacteraceae bacterium | reverse complement strand
CGCATGCGATCGAAGAGGTTCGCGAATTGCTCGGGCCCCGGGGAAGGGGGAGCGGCGGCGGTCGATCCAGGGGCGGCGGCGGATTCAGGAACGGTGGCAGGGGAGGCTGCGGCGGACTCGGGCGCGATTGCCGGGGCGGCTGGAGTTACGCCCGGCGAAGCCTGTGCAGTCGCCGCCGGTTCGGCCGGGGGCATTGCAACGACCGCCTCACCCGGCGCGTCGGGGGCACTGGCGGTGAGCGCGGCCGGAGTCTCGCCGGGCGGCGGCGCGCCGGAAGTGTCGCCGGGCGCGGCACTCGAGGTCGTGGGTGGAATGGGGGCTGGCTCGGCGGCAGGAGCCGCCACGGGTGGCGCAGCGGATGCGGGTTCCGCCGGCGGCGGTGACGGCGGCGATACGATCCCGGCGACCGGACCCGACGGGTGCACGGCGGGGGCGTGGACGCAGGCAGAGGCGGCCAGCAGGATCAGGCAAAGGAGTGCATGGCGCGTCCGTCTCATCCGAGCCCTCTCAGTTCCGTGTCCCCCGGTGAGCGTGCTAACGTTCCCGCCGCCTGAAGTTCCATAAGGCACGGGTCCTTTGATTTGTCGGACGCTACCGGTTCGAAGAGCAAAATTTAACCGCTAAAGTCACAGTATTGCCAGCCTCATCGTGCCGGTACGTAATTCACACATCGCAGACCGTGACGCGGCTCTCGCCGCTTGGTGGGGGACTGCGCTCGGGCGCTCGCTGCTTGCGGCCGAGTCCGAGCTTCTCGGCGCGGCCCTCGACGACGTTTTCGGCTGGGAACTGCTGCAGATCGGCGCCTGGGGCAGCGCCCGGGAGCTGCTCTCGCTCGGCCGCACGCGTCGCAAGAGCCTGATCGCCGCTCCCGGCCTGTCGCCGGGCGCCGACATCATCGCGCGCTCCTCGCAGCTCCCGGTGACGAGCGATTCGATCGATGCGGCGCTGCTCCCGCACACGCTGGAATTCGCCGCCGACCCCTACGCGATCCTCCGCGAGGTCGATCGGGTGCTCACCGGCGAGGGGCAGCTTCTCGTGCTCGGCTTCAGGCCCTGGAGTCTCTGGGGCATCCGTGCACGCGCGAGCCGCCGCGGCTTTCCGCCCGGCATGCGACGGGTGCTGTCCGAGAAGCTGGTGCGCGAGTGGCTGGTGCTGCTCGGCTTTGAGGTTGTCGCGGCATCGAGCTATCTCTACCTCGGGCCCTGGAGCCGCGGCCTCGCCGCCGGAGAGGGGCCGGCACGCATCCTGCGTCCCGGCATCACCTATCCGCTGCCCGCCGGGGCTTATCTCCTCAAGGCCCGCAAGCGCGTCTACACCCTCACCCCCATCCGCCCACGCGTGCGCGAGCGCCCGGCGGTCATCGGCGGACTCGTCAAGCCGACGACACGCTCGCAGGCGTGACGGCGCGTGAGCGCTCACGTGCCGACCCCGCGCGCCGCTTCGGTCATCGAGATCTATACCGACGGGGCGTGCCGCGGCAACCCGGGTCCGGGCGGATGGGCGGCGCTCCTTCGGCGCGGGACGCACGAGAAGGAGCTCCACGGGGCCGAAGCCCACACGACCAACAACCGCATGGAGCTCACCGCCGTGATCCGCGCGCTCGAGGCACTCCAACGCCCGGTGCAGGCGCGCCTCTACACGGATTCCGAGTACGTGCGCCGGGGGATCACCGAATGGCTGCCCGCGTGGAAGGCGCGCGGCTGGCGCACGGCCAACCGCAAGGCGGTGAAGAACCAGGATCTCTGGGAGCGGCTGGAGGAGCTCGCCGCCGCCCACCGCATCGAGTGGCACTGGGTGCCGGCCCACACCGGAATCCCGGACAACGAGCGGGTCGATCGGCTCGCGAACGAGGCGATCGACTCATTGCAGCGCCCGGCGTTGAGGTAGACTTCGCTTACCAATGCGCCAGATCGTCCTCGATACCGAGACGACGGGACTCGAGCCCGAACTCGGGCATCGTGTGATCGAAATCGGCTGCGTCGAGCTCGTCAACCGCCGCGCCACCGGGCGCACCTTTCATAAGTACCTGAATCCCGAGCGCGAGATCGATGACGGCGCGCTCGCGGTGCACGGGATCTCGCGCACCGACCTCGACGACCAGCCACGCTTTGCGGATGTGCGGGACGAGCTCCTCGAGTTCCTGTCGGGCGCCGAGCTCGTGATCCACAACGCCGCCTTCGACGTCGCGTTCCTCGATGCCGAGCTCGGGAAGATCCCGGAGGAGACGCGGCGCGTGGCGAGCCTCTGCCAGGTGCTTGATACCCTCGCGCTCGCGCGCGAGCTGCACCCCGGGCAGCGGAACAGCCTGGATGCGCTCGCCAAGCGCTACGGCATCGACAACTCGCACCGCGAGCTCCACGGCGCGCTCCTCGATGCGCGCATTCTCGCCGACGTCTATCTCGCCATGACCGGCGGGCAGGGTGCGCTCGCCCTCACCGAGGCTGAAGAGGCGACGCTCAGGACGGACGGCGTGCGCCCGGTGCGCCCGCTCGTGCGCCCGGCGGTGACACTCTGCGTGTTGTCCGCGAGCGAGGAGGAGGCGGAGGCGCACGAGCAGATGCTCGCCGTCATCGCCCGGGCGAGCGGCGGGCGGTGCCTCTGGCCCGTAGCCGATCCCGCGCGCCCCGTCCCCGAGTCGCAGCTCTCGAGCGCCTGAAGGCTGTCGCGACACTTCGTGGCGCGCGCCGGTAGTCGGCGCGGCCTGAAAAAAGGCGAAAGGGAGAAATGCTCAACTTGCGCAGGTGCCGGATCGGCGTCGTGGGCTTAGGCTACGTGGGACTGCCGCTCGCGGTCGAGTTCGGCAAGCGTTTCGAGACCTTAGGCTTCGATGTCAACCCGAAGCGCGTGGCGCAACTGCGCGCCGGGCGCGACTCAACGCTCGAGGTGACGGGAGCCGAGCTCAAGAGCGCGCGACAGCTTCGCTTCACGACTGCGCTCGAGGACCTGAAGCGCTGCCGCGTGTTCATCGTCACCGTGCCGACCCCGATCGACGGCTACAAGCGCCCGGACCTGGCTCCGCTCGAGCGGGCGAGCGAGAGCGTCGGCAAGGTGCTGAGGAAGGGCGCGGTCGTGATCTACGAGTCGACCGTCTACCCCGGGTGCACCGAAGAGGTGTGCGTGCCGATCCTCGAGCGTGAGTCAGGGCTCAAGTTCAACCGGGATTTCTTCACCGGCTACAGCCCCGAGCGCATCAACCCCGGCGACAAGGAGCACCGCCTCACCACCATCCGCAAGGTGACCGCGGGCTCGACCCCGGAGGTCGCGGAGTTCGTCGACAAGCTCTACGGCTCGATCGTCAAGGCGGGCACGCACCGCGCCTCCTCCATCCGGGTGGCGGAAGCCGCCAAGGTGATCGAGAACACGCAGCGCGACGTCAACATCGCGCTCATCAACGAGCTCGCGCTCATCTTCAACCGCTTAGGAATCGATACCGAGGAGGTGCTCGCCGCCGCGGGCACCAAGTGGAATTTCCTCCCCTTCAGGCCGGGGCTCGTCGGCGGTCACTGCATCGGGGTCGATCCCTACTACCTCACCCACAAGGCGCAGGAGATCGGCTATCACCCGGAGATGATCCTCGCCGGGCGGCGCCTGAACGACAACATGGCGCTCTATGTGGCGTCACAGATCGTCGAGCGCATGGCCGCCAAGCGCAGCCACGTGAAGGGCGCGAGGGTGCTCGTGCTCGGCATCACGTTCAAGGAGAACTGTCCCGACGTCAGGAACTCCAAGGTGGTGGATGTGGTCCGGGAGCTCGAGCGTCAGGGGGCGCGCGTCGATGTCCACGATCCCTGGGCGGATGCGCGCGAGTGCCGGCACGAGTACGGGATCAGTCTCACGCCGACACTAAGACCGAAACACTACGACGCGGCGGTGCTCGCGGTCGCACACCGCGAGTTCCGCGACCTCAAGGTGCGCGGCGTGAGGCGCTTCCTCAAGAAGACCCACGTGATCTACGACGTGAAGCATCTCTTCCCGGCCTCGCAGGTGGACGGGCGGTTGTGAGCCACGGCGGGGCCCGATGAAGATCCTGGTGACCGGCGCGGCGGGATTCATCGGGGCGGCGACGGCCCGGCTGCTGCTCGAGCGGGGCTACGAGGTGGTCGGCCTCGATAACCTCAACGACTACTACGACGTCAAGCTCAAGGAGGCGCGCCTCGCGCGTCTCAGGGCGCACGCGGACTTTCGGTTCGTGAAGCTCGACCTCGCCGAGGAGGAGGGCATGGCGGCCTTCTTCGCCCGCGAGAAGTTCCCGCGGGTCGTGCATCTCGCCGCCCAGGCCGGGGTGCGCTACTCGATTGAAAACCCGAATGCCTATGTCGACGCCAATCTGGTCGGCTTCGCCAATATCCTGGAGGGCTGCCGGTCGGTCAGGGCGAAACACCTCGTCTATGCCTCCTCAAGCTCCGTCTACGGCGCCAACGAGCAGTTGCCCTTCCGGGAAACCGATCCGGTCGACCACCCCGTCAGTCTCTACGCGGCAA
>DASSQU010000289.1:0-2308 GCA_035702325.1 Steroidobacteraceae bacterium | reverse complement strand
TTGCGGTAGCGTGGGCGGCTGGGAAGGTTCGCCGGCAGGTCCCCTCCCGCCGCGTTCATCGCCGCCTGCACGTCGCGCGCGGCGGAATCGACGTCGCGGTCGAGCGCGAACTGGAGGGTGAGCGAGGACTGCCCCTGCGTGCTCGCGGACGTGATCTCGGTGATCCCGGCGATCCGGCCGAAGCGCCGCACGAGCGGCGTGGCGACGGCGGAGGCCATCGTCTCCGGGCTGCCTCCGGGCAGCCCGACGCTGACGTTGATGGTGGGATTGTCGACCTGGGGCAGCGGGGCGACGGGAAGCAGGCTGTACGCCGCTCCGCCGGCCAGGACCACCGCCACGGCGAGCAGGGTGGTGGCGACCGGCCGGTGGATGAAGGGCGCGGAGACGTTCACGATGCCGGCGCCTCCGCGGGCATTGGCTCGGCGGGCTTTGCCTTGCGGCCGCGCCCGAGGAACGCGCCCAGCCGTCCCATGTACAGGTAGACGACGGGGGTGGTGTACAGCGTCAGCACCTGCGAGATGAGCAGCCCGCCGACGATGGAGATGCCGAGGGGCCGGCGCAGCTCGCTGCCCGTCCCGCTGCCGAGCGCGAGCGGGATGCCGCCGAGGAGCGCCGCCATGGTGGTCATCATGATCGGGCGGAAGCGCAGCAGCGAGGCGGCGTAGATCGCGTCCGCGGGCGTGCGCCCCTCCCGGCGCTCGGCGTCCAGAGCGAAGTCGATCATCATGATGGCGTTCTTCTTCACCACGCCGATGAGGAGAATGACGCCGATGAGCGCGATGATGCTGAACTCCTGCCCGAAGAGCCGCAGCGCCAGCACCGCGCCGGCGCCCGCCGAGGGGAGCGTCGAGAGGATCGTGACGGGGTGGATGTAGCTCTCGTAGAGCACGCCGAGCACGATGTACACCGCGGCGAGCGCCGAGAGGATCAGCACCGGCTCGTTGCTCATCGATTGCTGGGCGCTGCGCGCCGTGCCCTGGAAGCTGCCGTGGATGGTGGCCGGCATGCCGATGCGGTTGGCGGCGTTCTCGATGGTGGCGGTGGCGGTGCCGAGCGAGACCCCGGGGGCGAGGTTGAAGGAGATCGTGCTGGCGACGAAGTTCCCCTGGTGGTTGACGGCGAGCGGGGTGTTGCCGGGGGCGTAGCGGCTGAAGGCCGCGAGCGGCACCATGCGCTCGGCGGCGGTGCTCACCGCCGCACCCGTCGAGGCGACGCCGCGGCCGGTGTTGGCGAGCGCGTTGCTCGCCTGGTTGCGCGCCGTGTCGGCGGCCAGCGCGGCGGCCGAGTGGCCGGAGGCGGTCTGCGCCGAGGTCACGGTGCCGGCGACCGCGTTGGTCGACTGCGAGCCGTTCACCGTACCGCCGGCGGTGCTCACCCAGAGGCTCTTGAGCGTATCGGGGCTCTGCCAGAACTGCGGCGCGACCTCCATCACCACGTCGTACTGGTTGAGCGCGTTGTAGATGGTCGACACGTCGCGCTGGCCGAAAGCATCGTAGAGCGTGTTGTCGATGGTGGCGGGATTCAGCTGCAGCCGCGCGGCGGCGTCGCGGTCGATGGCGAGCTCGATCTCGAGACCGTTCTGCTGCTGGTCGGAGTTGACGTCGGTGAGCTCGGGCACCGACTGCAGCGCCTCGGTGAGCTTCGGAGCCCAGGCGTAGATCTCCGCCACGCTGTCGCCCTGCAGCGTGTACTGATACTCGGCGTTGCTCTGGCGCCCGCCGGTGCGGATGTCCTGGCTCGCCTGCAGGAAGAGCCGCGCGCCCGGCACCTGGTTGAGCCGCGGGCGCAGCCGCTGGATCACCTGGTCGGCCGAGAGCCGGCGCTCGGACTTCGGCTTCAAGGCGACGAAGATGAAGCCGCTGTTGGTCTGGCCGCCGCCGGTGAAGCCGACCACGGTGTCGACCGCGGGGTCCTGCTTCACGAACGCCATGAACTGGCGCAGCTTCTCCTCCATCGCCTGGAAGGAGATCGCCTGGTCGGCCTGGATGCCGCCGATCAGGCGTCCGGTGTCCTGCTGCGGGAAGAAGCCCTTGGGGATCTTCCAGAAGAGGTACACGTTGAAGAGCACGGTGGCCCCGAGGAGCAGCATCACCAGGCCGCGATTGGCGAGCGCCCAGCGCAGGCTCCGTCCGTAACCGGAGAGCAGCGCCGCGAACGCCCGCTCGCTCGCGCGGAACAGGCGCCCGCGCGAGGCGGGGTCGGCGCTCTCGACGAAGCGCGAGCACATCATCGGCGTGGTGGTGAGCGAGACCAGGAGCGACACCAGCACCGCCACCGAGAGCGTGATCGAGAACTCGCGGAACATGCG
>DASSQU010000288.1:0-6532 GCA_035702325.1 Steroidobacteraceae bacterium | reverse complement strand
CTTGAAGGTAAACAGCGACAGCGGCAGCACCGAGTACATGAGCAGCGGCGGATCGACCCGACCGGGCGCCCACACCATGGCCGCCGACCAGCCGAGCGCGGCAAGATTGAACAGCAGGTTGCAGCCGTCGGCCACCCACGGCAGCCAGCCGGCGACGAAGTGATAGCGCTGGCCCGCCGACAGCGGCCCGCCCTCGAGGAACAGCGCGCGCGCGTGCGCCTTGAGGATCTGCATCGCGCCGTAGGCCCAGCGGAAGCGCTGCTTCTTGAAGTCGACGAAGGTGTCGGGCATGAGCCCGCGGCCGTAGCTCACCGGCACGTAGGTCGCATCGAAGCCCGCCTCGAACACCCGCAGCCCGAGCTCGGCGTCTTCGGTGATGCACCACTCGGCCCACCCGCCGACGCGCCCGAGCAGCGCGCGGCGCACCATGGTCATGGTGCCGTGCTGGATGATCGCATTGCGCTCGTTGCGGGTGATCATGCCGATGTGGAAGAAGCCGCGGTACTCGGCGTAGCACATCGCCTTGAAGGCGCTCACCGCCCCGTCGCGGTAGTCCTGCGGGGCCTGCACCACGGCGATGCGCGCGTCCTGGAAGGCGGGCGTCAGATCGCGCAGCCAGCGGGGATCGACCACGTAGTCGCTGTCGATGACCACCACCACCTCGGCATCGGCCGCGGTGCGCTCGAGCGCGTAGTTGAGCGCGCCGGCCTTGAAGCCCGCGAGCGGCGCCACGTGGAAGAAGCGGAAGCGCGGCCCGAGCTGCGCGCAGCGGGCCTCCACCGGACGCCACACGGCCGGATCGGACGTGTTGTTGTCGATGACCAGCACCTCGTAATCCGGATAGTCGAGGCGTGCCAGCGCATCGAGCGTCTCGATCAGCATGGCCGGCGGCTCGTTGTAGGCCGGCACGTGGATCGAGACCTTCGGGGTGCGCGCTCCGCCGGAGAGCTGTGGCGCGCCGAGCCGCCGCCGGTATTCGACCCAGTGGGCTTCCGCCCACTCGTGCGCCTCGGCGAGCAGCACCAGTATCACCGCCAGCATCCCGAGCAGCAGCAGGACCCCGGAGATGACGCTCGAGACGGTCATGTACTGCTGGGTGAAGTCGTAGAACACCCATACCGCGAGCGTGGTGGCGGCGTACACCACGACGGCGAGGAAGCTGCGCCCGCGGTTACGCAGCGCGTCGCTGGTGAGGTAGAGGATCCCGAGCACCAGCAGCGCCACCGCCACCGACACGGCGGCGAGGATGTGCCATTCCGGCACGCGCACGATCGGCGCGGTGAACTCGAACTTCGGTCTGCGGTTGACGTCGTATACGCCCCAGTAGGACCCGACCGCGCCCTCCAGATAGGCCTTCCACGGCTGGTCGAAGGCTTCCATCACGTAGTAGATCGCCTGCTCGCGCGCGGCGCGCGTCAGGAAGCGCCGCAGGAACAGCGCCTCGTTCGCCTCGGAGGCGACCGCCGACTCGCGGGTGCGGCCGTGGCTCGGCCAGCCGATCTCGGCGATCACGATCGGCTTGTGCGGGAAGGTGCGCTGCAGGCGCTTCAACTGCGCGAACGAGTACTCGACCGCGGCGTCGACCGGCACTCCTTCCCAGTAGGGCAGCAGGTGCACGCCGATGAAGTCGACGTGCTGGGCGAGCTCGGGGTGCGCCAGCCATACGTGCCACGGCTCGGCGGTGCTCACCGGCTGACCGATCGCAGCGCGCGCGCGATCCAGATAGCGCTCCAGCTCGTCGACGGAAAGGTCGCCGCGCAGCACCACTTCGTTGCCGACCAGGACGCGCACCACATTTATATGAGTGCGTGCCAGTTCGATCACGGTCTCGAGCTCGTGCTGGTTCTGCTCGCGGTGGTCGTCGATCCAGGCGCCGACCGCAACGTTGATGCCGTGGCGCTCGGCGAGCGCCGGCACGTCGGCGAGGGTGCCCGCGACGCTGTAGGTGCGCACCGCCTTCACCTTGCCCTCGAGCAGCGCGAGGTCGGCGTCGATCTCCGCGTCGGTGGGCAGCTGCAGGTGCGTCGGGTCCTCGCTGGCGCGAAACGGCGAGAAGGCGAAGCCCTGGATGCGCGCCGGCCAGGGCGGCTCGCGCGTCGGGCGGTTGAGGTACGCCCACACCGCAAAGGTCAGCGTGGCGAAAACCGCCGCGATCAGCAGGCTCGGGATGGTTTTCATCGGCCTCGCGCTGCCCGCCGCCGCCTACCAGCTGCCGGTATTGGGCATCGATTTCCAGGGCTCGGCGGGCGGCAACGCCTTGCCCTTCTGCAGCAGCTCGATCGAGATGTTGTCGGGCGAGCGCACGAACGCCATGTGCCCGTCGCGTGGTGGCCGCAGGATCGTGATGCCGTGCCCGGCGAGGCGGGCGCAGGTGGCGTAGAGGTCGTCGACCTCGTAGGCGAGGTGACCGAAATTGCGTCCGCTGCCGTAGCTCTCGGGGTCCCAGTTGTGAGTGAGCTCGACCTGGGCGTGCTCGTCGCCGGGGGCCGCCAGGAAGATGAGCGTGAAGCGCCCCTGCGGGTAGTCGCGCCGCGAGAGCTCCTTCAGGCCGAGCGCGTCGCAGTAAAACCTGAGGGACGCATCGACGTCGGTCACGCGGACCATGGTGTGCAGGTACTTCATGAGGCCTCGCGGCGGGGCCAGCGAAAGCCGCTGCCGGGGAGTAGGTGAACGGGTCCGCGACTCTGCATCTCAGAACAGCTCCGAAGGCCCCGGCGTCTTTATGTCCACCTTGTGGCGCGAGGGGATGAAGTCGCCGGTGATCATGTCCTCGTAGCTCTGCCCGGGTCCGACCATCGGATAGACGCCGGCGTCGGGATCGATCATCACCTCGAGAAAAGCCGCCCCCGGGAACCGCACGAACTCCCCGATCACGCGCGGCACGTCGCTCTTGGTCTCCAGGCGCACCGCGTAGCGGAAGCCGTCGGCCTGCGCCGCCCTGACGAAGTCCTTCTTGTGCAGCGAGCGGTCGCTCGCCGAGAGCCGCCCCTTGAAGAACAGCTTCTGCCACTGCTTCACCATGCCGTCGCCGAAGTTGTTGAGCACCACCACCTTCACCGGCAGGTCGTAGGTGGTCACGGTCTCGAGCTCGCCGATGTTCATGCGGATGCTGGAATCGCCGTCGATGTCGATCACCAGCCGGCCCGGGTGCGCGATCTGCGCGCCGATCGCCGCCGGCAGCCCGAATCCCATGGTGCCCATGCTGCCGGAGGTCAGCCACAGGCGCGGACCCGTGAAATCGCAGTACTGCGCGGCCCACATCTGGTGCTGCCCGACGCCGGTGGTGATGATCGCCTCGCCGCGGGCCGCGCGGTTGAGCTCCTCGATCACGTAGTAGGGCTGGATGAGCGGGCTCGCGCGATCGTAGTTCATGGCGTAGGTGCGCTTGAGCGCATCGAGCTCCGCCAGCCAGGCAGAGAAGTCGCGGCCAAATGCGGCGCGCCGGCCGTGGGCGGCGAGGTCCTCGAGCGCCTCCGCAACCCGCCCGACGTGACTCCACTGCACGCGCTTCACCTTGTTGACCTCGGCCGGATCGACGTCGAGGTGCGCGATGCGGCGCGCGTTGCGGGCGAACTTCGCCGGCACTCCCGCCACCCGGTCGTCGAAGCGCGCGCCGATCGCGATCAGGAAGTCGCAGTCGTCGACGGCGTAGTTGGCAAAGGCCGCACCGTGCATGCCGAGCATGCGCAGCGACAGGGGATGGGTAGTGGGGATCGCGCCGATCCCCATGAGGGTCGTCACCACCGGGATGTTGAAGGCGCTCGCGAATGCGGTGAGCGCGCTCGCTGCGTTGCCGTTGATCACACCACCGCCGGCATAGATGAGCGGCCGCTGCGACTCTCCGAGCATGGCGAAGAAACGCGCCGCCGCTTCGGCAGGCAGTTGCGTCGCGTTGAGCTCGTCGAGCCGCCGGCGGTAGCCGGGAATCGGCAGCAGGCCGGTCCCCTGGAACTCCCCCTCCCAGTTCTGCACGTCTTTCGGGACATCGACCACCACGGGGCCCGGGCGGCCGGTGCGAGCGATCTCGAAGGCGGTCCGGATCGTGGCTTCCAGGCGGGTCGGATCCGTCACGAGAAAGATGTGCTTGGCGACCGCCCCCATCAGGGCGGGCACCGGCGCCTCCTGGAACGCATCGGTCCCGATAGCCGCTCGGGACACTTGTCCGCAAATCAACACAATGGGTATCGAATCGGCCATGCAATCGCGCACCGGCGTAACAGTGTTCGTCGCACCGGGCCCCGAGGTGACGAGGCAGACCCCCACGCGGCCACTCGCGCGGGCGTAGCCGGCCGCCATGAAGCCGGCTCCCTGCTCGTTGGCCGGAACGACCAGCGGGATGGGACGTGCGCCCGTGCGGGCGCACTGCTCGTTGTAGAGGAACACGGCGTCGTAGGTCGGCAGGATCGCCCCGCCGCTGTAGCCGAAGATGGCCGTGACCCCCTCATCGGCCAGCACCTGCATGATCATGCGGGCACCGCTCATCCTCACCCCGGCCAGGGGGTGCGCGCCCGTACGGGCCTTACTCGCGGTATCGGTCATGGCGCATTCGCGGGCCTTGGTGGACGGTGCCGGGAGCCGCAGGGAACTTTCGAGCGTAACAGCTTGGTTGTGTGGTGCAAACTCGCGCCGATCCTATATTCTCCGCAGACGCACCCGTCCCCAAGCGCGTGCCGTCCTCCCCTCCAATGCGTCACATCATCGCGATCCTGCTGCAGAACGAGGCCGGCGCCCTCACGCGTGTCGCGGGGCTGTTCTCGACCCGCGGCTACAACATCGAGTCGCTCTCGGTCGCACCCACCGACGATCCCACGGTCTCGCGCCTGACGCTGGTCACCCGCGGCTCGGATGCCGTGATCCAGCAGATCGTCAGCCAGCTGAACAAGCTCATCGACGTGGTAAACGTGCTCGACATGACGCGCGGCGAGCACCTCGAGCGCGAACTGGTGCTGCTCAAGCTGCGGGTGGACCCGCGCAGCACCGACACCGTGCGCGGCCTCGTGGTGCGCAGCGGCGGGCGGGTGCTCGATCCTGCCACCGAGGGTTTCATCGTGGAACTCACCGCGAGCGAGGCGGAGGTGAACGCCTTCGTCGCCGACCTGGCGCGCAGCGCACAGCTTCTCGAGGTGGTGCGCAGCGGGGCGCTCGGCATCTCGCGCCACGCGCGGCCGCTGCGCGCGCGCCCCGCGCCGGCGAGCGCCTGAGGCGGGGCGGGGTGCGCCGCCGCCCGCCGTCCGCGCCGCCTACGGCGTGAGCACCGTCGAGCCGGTCGTGCGCCGTCCCTCGAGATCGCGATGCGCCTCGGCGGCGTCGGCGAGCGGGTACTTCTGACCGACGTGGATGCGGATCTTGCGGGTGCGCACCGCCGCAAACAGCTCGCGCGCCGCCGCGCCGAGCTCCTCGCGGGTCGCGATGTAGTTGAACAGGGTGGGCCGCGTGAGGAACAGCGAGCCGCGACGCGTCAGCTCGAGCGGACGGATCGGCGGGACGGGCCCCGAGGCATTGCCGAAGGTCACCATCATCCCGAGGCGCCTGAGGCAATCGAGCGATTCCATGAAGGTGTCCTTGCCGACGGCGTCGTAGACCACCGCCACCCCCTCCCCGCGCGTGAGCTTCTTCACCGCCGGGGCGAGCTCATCGCGCCCCGAGATCAGCACGTGCCGGCAGCCGTGGCGGCGGGCGAGCTCGGCCTTGGCGTCGCTCCCGACCACGCCGATCACGGTCGCCCCGAGCGCGTGCGCCCATTGACACAGGATGAGGCCGACGCCGCCGGCGGCGGCGTGCACCAGGATCGCCTCCCCGCGCGCGACCCGGTGCGTGCGCCGGATCAGGAACTGCGCGGTAAGGCCCTTGAGCATGAGCGCTGCGGCCTGCTCGTCCGAGACGCCCCGCGGCAGTTTCACCAGCCGCTCGGCCGGCACGTTGCGCAGCTCGCTGTAGGCGCCGGGCACCGGATGGACGTAGGCCACGCGCTCGCCGACCCGGAAGCCGCGCACCCCGCGTCCGAGGGCGGTGATCGTTCCGGCGGCCTCACGCCCGAGCCCGCTCGGCAGCGTCACCGGGTAGAGCCCGGTGCGATCGTAGACGTCGATGTAGTTGACGCCGATCGCGGTGTGGTGCACCTGCGCCTCGCCGGCGGCGGGCTTGCCCGGCTCGAGCTCCTCGCTTCTCAGCACCTCCGGGCCACCGTGCTCGTGGAATCGGATCGCAATCGGCATGGCGCAAAGCATACTCGAACCGGCACGTTGCGGAGGCTCGTGAACCGGCACGTTGCCAAGCGGGCAAGAGCCACGCCTTTTGCCCGCGGGCCGGAGGCTGCTAAGGGGGCTGGCCTGCGGACATCGCCTGCGGCGATTTCCGCCAGTGTTACAACGCCGCGTCGTCGGTCTCGCCGGTGCGGATGCGGATCACGCGCTCGATATCGGTCACGAAGATCTTGCCGTCGCCTACCTTGCCGGTCTTGGCGGCCTTGATGATCGCGTCGATCACCTGGTCGACCAGCTCACCGCGCACCGCCACCTCGATGCGGGTCTTC
>DASSQU010000287.1:0-5315 GCA_035702325.1 Steroidobacteraceae bacterium | reverse complement strand
TGCGCGCGGCGAGTGCCGGCAGGTTCTGCCAGCGATCGACGACCGGGAAGACGGCGAGCGCCGTGCAGCACACCGCCGCCGCCCAGGCGCCATAGGTCCAGAGGAAACTGCGCCCAAAATCGCCGCTTCGCTGCGCGCGCGCGGCGCGGGTGAGCGCCACGAGACAGGCGCTGAGTGCCGCGATTGCCGCGAGCGCGCACCGCCCGGCGCCGGCGACCGCGAAGACGGCGAGCGCGAGCCCGAGCAGCGCGACGAGCAGCGCTACCAGCCAGCGCGTCGCGCGCAGCGCCAGGGCGTCGAGCCGCCCCGGCGCACGCTGCGCCGCGGCGGCCCACAGGCCGGCGAGCAGCGCGAATCCGGGCAGGGCGGGCGCCGCGTACACGTCGCGTGCCGTCGCCGCGAGCGACAGCAGCGCGAGAAACGGCACGCTGGCGGCGAGCGCGAAGCGCCACGGCGTGCCCGCCGGGCCGGCGGCGCGCGCGTGCCTCCAGGCGCGCGCCAGCGCGGCGGCGACCAGCAGCGTCCATGGCAGGACATAGAGCGGCAGCTCGAGGAGGTACTTGCCTAACCAGTTGCGGTGGCCGGCGGTGTAATCGAGAGCTGCCGGCGCGGCGATGTGCACGAATCGCCCGACGAGGTTGTTCCAGAAAAGGGTGCGCAGCGCCTCGCGGCCGCCGGCCCCGAGGGCGACTTCCGCGACCCACGGCCCGATGATGGCCGCCTGCAGCACCAGTCCCGCGTACAGCTCCCAGCGGCGCAGCTCGCCGAAGCGGCGCTCCCAGAGGATGACCCCCAGGAGCGCGAGCCCCGGCACCAGCCACCCCGGGGCGCTCTTGGCCATGAATCCCGCCGCGGCGCCCGCGTGCATCAGCGCGTAGCCGAGCGCCTTGGCCCGGCCGGGCGGGGCACGGTAGCCGAGCCACGCACCGAGCAGCGCGAGCGCGCCGGCGGCGAGCAGGCAGGCATCCGGAGCGAGCCAGACGGTCACGCGCCAGGCGGTGAGCGCGCTCGCCGCGATCAGCGCCGCAACGACCGCCGCCGTCGCTTCGCCGAGCATCGCGAAGGCGAGCGCGAAGGTGGCGAGCGAGGTCACCAGCGCGTACAGCAGGTTGGGTGCGCGGGCCGCGGCCGGCCGATCGCCGAAGAGCGCGAGCGCTCTTCCCGACAGCCAGTAGCTGAGCGGTGGCTTCTCGAGGAACGGCGAGCCGGCGAGCTGCGGCAGCGTCCGATCGCTCTGCCAGCTCATGCGCCAGGCGATGTCCGCCTCGCGGGGCTCATCGGGGGTCCACAGGCCGCGGTCGAGGATGCCGATGAGCCACAGCGGCGCGAGCACCACCACGACCAGCAGCACACTCGAGCGTACCGAAGCGGACGGTCGCGGCGTCGCAGTCAAACGGCCCCCTCGAGGCGCAGTGCCTCGCAAGGGGAGCCATTATGCGGAAGGCGGACCTAAAGAGAGTAGTGAACGACCACGCGCACGGCGCGCGCATGATCGACCGACCAGTTGGCGAATCCCTGGCACACCTGCCGCGTGCCCGACTCGGGTGCGCTCTCGGAGTACTTGTCGGCAAAGCGTGCCAGGCTCAATTCCTGCCCCGGGAGAAAGCGGCTCGCGCTCCAGGGCGCATCGCTGTCGGCCAGGCGGCTGAAGAGCGCCACCTCGGTGATCTTCGCGGTCGCCGGGATGGTCGCGCACAGAGTCACCGGACTCGCCTCGGCTTCGGTGCACGGGCGGGACAGGCTCGCCGCCGCGTCCGCGAGCGCCGGCGAGGGCGCGGCGGCACTGCCGACGCCCGGCCGGCACGCGGGCACGGTGGCGGAGACCGCGATGCCCTCGGTGCCGAGGCCGCGCAGCACCGCGGTCTCGATCTCGGCGCGCGCGCCGGCGCGAGTCTGTTCGAGCTCGCTCGCCGTGCGGCTCACTTCCGCGATGCGGGCCTGCAGCTCGTGCTGCAGCACTCCCTGGGAGGCGCGCTCGCCTTCGTTCAGCCACTGCGAGGCCGCAAAACCCGACACGGCCGCCGCGCCGATGATGACCAGCAGCACCAGGCGCTGCAGCCGGCTCTTGCGCCGCACGGCCGAAGCGGACTGGCCGCGGCCGGCGTCGCGCAGCGAGGCGGTGCGGAACTGCAGAAACGACGCGGACAGCGTCGCGGTTCCCGCGATGATGGCGGCGAGCACTGAATCGGACATTGGAGTCAGCAAGCGGCGGATATCTCCGGCGCCACGCTAGCACGTCCGCCGGCGAGCGTTGCGCCCGGCGGCCGGGAGAAGCGGAAAAACGCGACACTGGTCACAGCCGACCCCGTGTCGTCGCGCCGCAACGCGCGCCTTCAGGCGGGGCGCGCCGCGAGCCAGCGCTCGAGGGGCTGTGAGTCCTCGCCGAGCAGATGCAGCCCGAGCTTGGTGCGTCGCCACAGGATGTCCTCGGCGGTGCACGCCCACTCCTCGCGCCGCAGGTACTCCGCTTCGCGCTCGTACAGCTGCGGCAGGAGCTCGCGCCCCAGATCCGCGAGCGACGCCGCGGCCCCGAGCAGCCGCTCGATGCGGGTGCCGTACGCATGCGCATAGCGCAGTCGCAGCCGCGGGGGCAGCCAGGGGTAGCGCCGCTCGAGCGTGCGCAGGAACACCGCGAAGCTTCCCGCGGGCAGGTCCCCGCCGGGCAGGGGCGCCGGCGCGGTCCACGCCGGGGCGGCCGAGCCGAGGAGCGGCGCAAGCCGGTCGACCGCTTCCTCGGCGAGCCGGCGGTAGGTCGTGAGCTTGCCGCCGAACACCGAGAGCAGCGGCGCCGGCGCACGCTGGAGCTCGAGGGCGTAGTCGCGGGTGACGCTCATCGGGTCGGCCACCTCCTCGGCGAGCAGCGGCCGTACGCCGGAGTAACTCCAGCGGACGTCCGCCGCGGAGATCGGCCGGTTGAAGTAGCGGTTGGCGAGCGCGCACAGGTAGGAGACCTCGCCGGCGTCGATGCGCACGGCGGCCGGATCGCCGCGGTAGTCGACGTCGGTGGTGCCGAGCAGCGTGAAGTCGTGCTGGTACGGGATGGCGAACACGATGCGCCGGTCCTCGTTCTGAAAGATGTAGGCGAAGCGATGCTCGAACAGCCGCGGCACCACCACGTGGCTGCCCTTCACGAGCCGCACCTGGTGCGCGGGCTCGAGCGGGGTGGCGGCGCGCACGAACTGCTCGGCCCAGGGGCCGGTGGCGTTCACCGCGGCGCGGGCGTGGATCGTC
Organism: Steroidobacteraceae bacterium; assembly: GCA_035702325.1. Classification (GTDB taxonomy): domain Bacteria; phylum Pseudomonadota; class Gammaproteobacteria; order Steroidobacterales; family Steroidobacteraceae; genus 13-2-20CM-66-19. The sequence goes on along the minus strand of DASSQU010000287.1, from coordinate 2,084 downwards.
GCGCGCTCGCCGCCGCGCACCAGGCTCGCGCTCCAGCGGCCGCCGGCGGCGCGCAGCCGCTCGCAGCGCGTGCGCGTCAGGATCCGCGCGCCGCGCTGGTGCGCGTCGAGCGCATTCAGCACCACCAGCCGGGCGTCATCGGCCTGCCCGTCGGAATACACGAAGCCGCGCCGGTAGCCGCTGTTGAGCGCTGCGCCCGCGATGTGGGTACGCAGGTCGATGCTTGCCGAGGCCGCGAGGCGCTCGCGGTGCGCCAGATGATCGTAGATAAAGAGACCGGCGCGGATCAGCCAGGCCGGGCGCAGGTGCGGGGCGTGCGGCATGACGAAGCGCAACGGCCGCATGATATGCGGCGCAGCGGCGAGCAGGATCTCGCGCTCGGCGAGCGCCTTGCGCACCAGCAGGAAGTGCAACCCCTCGAGGTAGCGCAGCCCGCCGTGGATCAGCTTGGTGCTCGCCGAGGAGGTGTGCGCGGCGAGGTCGTGCTGCTCGCACAGCAGCACGCTCAGGCCGCGCCCGGCGGCATCGCGCGCGATGCCGGTGCCGTTGATTCCGCCGCCGACCACCAGCAGGTCGCAGTCCTCGCCGCCCGGTGCGCTCATGCGCGGCGCGGTGCCTGCTGGCCGTAATAGTCGGGATAGTCCCCGCTGAGTCCCTTGAAGCGCCGGTGGATCCACAGGTACTGCTCGGGCACCAGCCGCACCTGCGCTTCGATCAGGCGGTTGAAGCGCTCGGTGTCGGCCGCCGGCTTGTCGCTCGGAAAGTCGGCGAGCGGCGGATGGATCACGGCACGGTAACCCGCGGTGCCCGGCAGACGCTCGAGGAAGTAAGGCAACACCGCCGCGCCGGTGATGCGTGCCAGGCGCGAGGTGAGCGTGTTGGTGGCGGCGGGGATGCCGAACAGCGGCACCATCTCCGCGCCCTTCCTGCGGTAGCTCTGGTCGGGCGCATACCACACGCACTGGTTGTTCTTCAGCGCGGCGATGAAGGCGCGGATGTCGTCGCGGGAGATGGGATAGCCGCCGAAGTCGCGGCGAAAATGCTCGAGAGCGTAGGCCAGCGCCTCGTTGCGGGTGGGGCGGTAGAGAAAGCCCACCGGGGTGACCGAGGCGAGCACGCGGCCGGCCATCTCCATGGTGGTGAAGTGCGCGGTGAGGAGGATCACGCCGCGGCCGCGCGCCCTGGCGGCCGCGAGATGCTCGCGGCCCTCGATGCGCACGATGCGGGCGATGCGCTCGGGTCTGCCCCACCAGGCGAACGGGATCTCGAGCAAGGCGATGCCGAGGCTGGCGAAGTGCCGATCGAGCAGCCGCTCGCGCGCGGCCGGAGTGAGCTCCGGCAGGCACAGCTCGATGTTGCGCCGGGCGGTCGCGACGAAGCGGATCGGCAGATGGCGCAGCACCGCGCCGAGCGAGCGCCCGAGCGGCACCAGCAGCGCAAAGGGCAGCAGCGCGAGCAGCCGCATCATGCCGAGCCCGGTCCAGGTGAGCCAGTAACGTGGCGCGAGCAGCCGCAGTTGCACTCGGGAAAACCCCGCAAGGTTTGAACGTCCTGGTGAGCGCGGAGAATACTCCATTCCCGCAGTCGATCTGTGCTCCAATGCCGCCGATGAGCCGCGCCGATCCCCGCTACCTCGAGGTGCGCCTGGTGCGCGCCAACCTGCGCCGGGGCCGGCATCACGTGCTGCGCGCGGTGAGCTGGGTCGTCCGCCCGGGCGAGCGCTGGGTGCTCGCCGGCGAGAACGGCGCCGGCAAGACGCAGCTGCTGAAACTCCTCGCCGGCACGGTGTGGCCGGCGCCGGCGGCGCGCGCGGTGCGCTGCTACCGGCGGGGCAGGCACACGTGGGTGGCTCCCGAGGCGGTCAGGGACGAGATCGCCTATCTCGGCGCGGAGCGCCAGGACCAGTATCAGCGCTATGGCTGGAATACCAGCGTCGAGCGGATCGTCGGCACCGGAGTTCACCACAGCGACATTCCGCTCGATGCGCTGACGCGCAGCGACCGGGCGCGCGTGCGCCGGGCTCTCGGCGCGCTCGCGATCGCGCATCTCGCGCGCCGTCCGTTCCTGCGCCTGTCCTACGGGGA
>DASSQU010000286.1:0-5036 GCA_035702325.1 Steroidobacteraceae bacterium | reverse complement strand
CTCCTGGGCGCCCGAGGGGCAGGCCAACATCGCGATCCAGTTCAACATCGGCACGCCGATCGACCGCGCGGTCGCCGACGTGCGTGACGCCGTCTCCAAAGTGCGGGTGCAGCTGCCGCAGTCGATCCAGGAGCCGGTGGTGCAGCGTGTCGACACCGACGGCCCGCCGATCGTCTACTACGCCGTCAGCTCCAGCGTGCTCAGCGAGGAGGACCTTTCCTGGTTCGTCGACAACACCGTCACCAAGCGGCTGCTCGGCGTGCAGGGCGTGGCACAGGTGAATCGAGGCGGCGGCGTCAACCGCGAGATTCGCGTCGAGCTCGACCCGGCGCGCATGCAGGCGCTCGGCATCACCGCCGTCCAGGTCAACGACCAGCTGCGCAGTCTCAACCTCGACTCCCCGGGCGGGCGGGCGCAGCTCGGCGGCGGCGAGCAGTCGATCCGCGTGCTCGGCGGGGCGCATAGCGCGGCCGCGCTCGGCGACACGCAGATCATGCTCCCCGGCGGGCGCTTCGCGAAGCTCTCGGACCTCGCCGACGTGCGCGACGGCGTGGGCGAGATCCGCCAGATCGCGCGCCTCAACGGGCGCCCGGCGACCACCTTCGGCGTGGTCAAGACCAAGGGCTCCTCCGACGTCAGCGTGTACAACGGCATCCAGGAGGAGCTCGCCAAGATCCGCAAGGAGGATCCCGAGGTGAAGATGACGCAGATCTTCACCACGGTGGACTACACCAAGGAGACCTACCACTCGGCGCTCAGCGCCTTCATCGAGGGCTCACTGCTCGCGGTGCTGGTGGTGTGGCTGTTCCTGCGCGACATGCGCGCGACGCTGATCTCGGCGCTCGCCATCCCGCTGTCGGCCATCCCGACGTTCGCCTTCATGCAGTGGATGGGTTTCACGCTGAACTCGATCAGCCTGCTGGCGCTGTCGCTCGTCGCGGGCGTGCTGGTCGACGACGCGATCGTCGAGATCGAGAACATCGTGCGCCACATGCGCATGGGGAAAAGCGGCTTCCAGGCCGCCCTCGACGCGGCCGACCAGATCGGGCTCGCAGTGGTCGCCACCTCCTCGACCATCATCGCCGTGTTCCTGCCGGTGAGCTTCATGGGCGGCATCACCGGGCAGTACTTCATCCAGTTCGGCCTCACGGTGGCGGCCGCGGTATTTTTCTCTTTGCTGGTGGCGCGGCTCATCACGCCGGTGGTCGCGGCCTACACTCTCAAGTCCGACTCCATGCCCCATCACACCGACGGCCCGGTGATGCGCTGGTACCTGCGCGCCCTCAGCTGGTGCGCGCGCCACCGCTGGAAGACGGTGGCCGCCGGCGTGGCGTTCTTCGTGCTGTCGGTCGGGGGACTGGCCCTGATCCCCAAGTCCTTCGTGCCGGAGGACGACATGGGCTCCTCGGCGCTGCATATCGAGCTGCCGCCCGGCGTGCGTATCGAAGACACCGCGGCAACCTCGGCCGCGGCCTACCGCATCATCGCCCGCCAGCCCGAGGTCGCCGACGTGGTCGAGTCGATCGGCGACAACGACGAGGGCATCCGCTCGGCGGAGCTCGACGTCGCGCTGGTGCCGGCCAAGCAGCGCCACGTGACGCAGCGCGAGTTCGAGGACCGCATGCTCAAGGATCTGCGCGCGTCGATCCCCGACGCCCAGATCCATTTCTTCCGCGGCAACGGCGGCAGCGACATCGTGTTCTACATCACCGGCGACGACCCGGCGCTCACCTACGCGACCGCCCGCAAGGTGGTCGAGGAGATGCGCGGCCTGCCGGTGCTGCGCAATGCGCGCATCGACAACGACCTGCCGAGTCCGGAGGTCCTGGTGCGGCCGCACCTCGACCTGGCATCGCAACTCGGCGTCACCGTCGAGAGCATCAGCGAGACGATCCGCATTGCAACGCTCGGCGACCTCGACCAGAACAGCGCCAAGTTCCAACTCGCCGACCGCCAGGTGCCGATCCGCGTCAGCCTCACCGAGGGCAGCCGCAAGAACCTGACGACGCTCGAGAACCTGCCGGTGCCGACGGCCGGCGGCGGCAGCGTGCCGCTCAAGGAGGTGGCCGACATCAGCTTCGGTGAAGGCCCGACACGGGTGCGGCGCTACAACCAGAGCCGCCGGCTGATGATCGAGGCGGACCTCAACAACGGTGCCACGATCGGCACCGCCACGACCAGGATCCACGAGCTGCCGACGCTCAAGCACCTGCCGCACGGCGTGCGCCTGGTCGATCAGGGCGACGCCAAGTACATGAACGAGCTGTTCGCCAACTTCATCCTGGCGATGACCACGGGTGTGCTGATGGTGTTCGCCGTGCTGGTGCTGCTGTTCGCGCGCGTGCTGCAGCCGATCACGATCCTCTCCGCGCTGCCGCTGTCGATCGGCGGGGCGGTGGCGGCGCTCGCGCTCACCGGCAACTCGCTGTCGCTGGCGGTGATGATCGGCTTCCTCATGCTGATGGGCATCGTCGCCAAGAACTCGATCCTGCTGGTCGACTTCGCGATCGAGGAGATGCGCGCCGGCAAGGACCGCCTGACCGCCATCGTGGAGGCCGGCCACAAGCGCGCCCGGCCCATCGTGATGACCACCGTCGCCATGGTGGCGGGCATGCTGCCGGTCGCTCTCGGGCTCGGCGGCGACAAGGAGTTTCGTGCGCCGATGGCGATCGCGGTCATCGGCGGTCTGATCACCTCCACCGCGCTCACGCTGGTGATCGTGCCGGCAGCCTTCACGCTGATCGATGACATCGAGCGCTGGCTCGCGCCCCGGGTCGGACGGGTGCTGGTGCCGCAGCCCCCGCCCGCCGGCCCGGGCACCCGTCCGCGGCCCGTAGCCTGAAGCGAATGCCGAGCGCGCCTCCCGCCTGGTGGGTGCGGCTGCTGTCGCGCATTCCGCTCGGGGTTCTCTACGTCCCGGCGGCGGTCGCCGGCTGGCTGGCGTTTGGCGTCGTGCCCTACCGGTTGCGGATGGTGCGCGCCAGCCTGGCGCTCGCCTTTCCCGAGCTCAGTGCCGCGAAGCTCCGCACGGTGAGGCGCCGCTACTATCTCGGCTTCGCGCAGATGCTGGTCGAGCTCATCAAGGCGGCGAGCATGAAGCCGCAGCACATCCGCCGCCGGGTGCGCATCGTGAACCTCGAGGGGCCGCGTGCCTTCCTCGGGCAGGGCCAGTCGGTGCTGCTGGTCGCGGCGCACCAGTGCAACTGGGAATGGATGCTGCTCGCACTCTCGCTCGAGCTCGCCTACCCGCTCGATGCGGCCTATAAGCCGCTGGTCAATCCCTGGGCGGAGCGCGAGATGACGAAGCTGCGCACCCGCTTCGGCTGCCGCCTGGTGCCCGCCAGGGATCTGCTGCCCGACATCCTCAGCCGCCACGGCGTGGTGCGCGCGATCGCCATGGTGGCGGACCAGGAGCCGACCACCAGCGAGCGCAAGTACTGGACGCGGTTCCTCAACCGCGATACCGCCTTCTACCTGGGGCCGGAGGAGATCGCGCGCGTGACGCGCGTCCCGGTGTTCTTCATCGCCATGCGCCGGCGCGCGCGCGGGCACTACGAAATGGAGTTCAAGCCGCTGCTCGGCGCCGGCGAGAGCCTGCCGCCGGGCGAGCTCACGGAACGTTACGCGCGGCTCGTCGAGGAGCAGATCCGCGCCGCGCCGCCCGACTGGCCGTGGTCGCACAAGCGCTGGAAGCTCAGGAAGCCGCTCTACCAGCAGGGCGTCGTCTGAGGCGCTTGTTGGGGGCGGGGGAGGCGGCGGGCCGGCCCGGGCGCGGATAGTGTCCCGGCAGGACAGTTAAGCAGTCCCTTAAGTATCGCGGGCGGCGATATTCCGCGCGCACCGCGCTGCCGAACCGACCCGAGGCGTGCCGGGCAGGTCCCGGGGCGTGCCCACCGACACGCCCCGGAATCCCCGGCAGACCGATACTACTGGCGGATCTGCCCGCTGATCGCGCCGCCGGGCGCTGCCTGCGAGGCGACACTCGCGGATCCCTTACCCGACTGCAGGGCCTCGAGATCCCCCGCACCGATGCGCGCGAGCTCCTTCGACCAGTGATTGACATCGGCGGGATCCCGCGTGAGCGCAAGGCGCGTCGCGCCCGCGGCGCCGGTATCGAGTACCGCGGAAGTCGCCGCTTCGACCCCGCTCGAGTTGACGTTGACGGTGAGCGTTCCCGCCCGCGTGTCGACCGTGGTCGCCGCCACGCCGGAGGCCGCCCCGCCGAGCGCCGCCGCCTCGGGCGTGGCGCTGAGCTCGGAGAAGCTCACCTGGATGTTCTCGGGTGCGAGCTGCCCGCGAACCTCGCCGGCCGGGTGGGCGGCGGAAGTCGCGATCACATACAGCCTGCCCTGTGTGAGCGCGACACGCTGTTCCGCAGTGAGCAGCGCGCCGGCGGGAACGCGCCAGCCAGCCCCTCCGGCCGCACCCGGTTCGAGCGCGATGAGCGCCGCTCCGGTCGAGCCGGCAAAGCCCTGGTTGACGGTCACCGCCCGGGCCGTGAATCCGCTCAAGGCGACCGTGCCGCTCACGGCGCCCGTCTCCGAATCGACGCTGATCCGCGCCATTCCGGAGGCCTTGGAGCCCGGAGCCGGGAAGATCTGCGCGGGCGCCATGGCCGCCGCAAAGACCCCGCCCGTCACGGTGACCATGACCGCCGCTGAGGTCGTCGAGTCGCCCTTGCTGTCGGTCGCCTTGGCGGTGAGGGTGTGGCTGCCGTTCGTGGCGGCGGCGGCATTCCAATTGACCGTGTAAGTGTTAGGCGAGGCCGGGGTCGTCGCCGTCCCTACCGACGTGGTGCCGTCGAAGAACTGCACGCTCGCGATGGTGAGCATGTAGGTCGCGGAGGCGGTCGCGGTGGCGGTGAGCGCCACGGTGCCGCTCACGGTCATGCCCGCAGTGGGCGCCGTGATCGACACGGCCGGTGGCGGACAGGCGTTGGCGTAGCCCATACCGCAGCTGGCGGTGCCACCGCCCATGCTGTAGCTGTTGCCGCCGTAGCCGCCGCACGCCGCCAGGCCCGCGGCGAGGAACGTGCC
>DASSQU010000285.1:0-5580 GCA_035702325.1 Steroidobacteraceae bacterium | reverse complement strand
CAGCAGACCGTAGCCGTCCGAGGCGCGCTCGGGCACCGGGGCCGCCACCGCCTTGCTCTCGGCCGTGGTGCGCGAGGGCACCACCAGCCGCACGCACGCCTCGCCCTCGTGCTCGCCGAGCGCGAGCGCAATGTCCCCCGGCAGCACGCTGCCGTCGGCGGGCACGAGGTTCGCCCGCAGCGTGTGATCGCGCCAGCGCCCCTTGAGGCAGGCGGCGAGCGCGCCGCGCAGCGCCGGGTGCGAGGACTCGTCGAACAGGTCCATGACCGGCTGCCCGGCAAGCCCGTCCTCGATCCCGAGCAGCTCCTGCCAGGCGGGGTTGGCATCGACCACGATGCCCTCCTGCACCTGCAGGATCGCGTCGTTGGAGCGCTCGAGCACCGTGTCGAGCTGGCTGCGCGCCGCCTGCGCCGCCTGCAGCGCTGCATCGAGCGTGCGCTGCGAGCGGAAAGTGGCGATCTCACGCATCATCACCGCCTGCATCCGCGCCGGGTGGGCGAGCGTCACGAGATCGCGCGCGCCGAGCGCCATCGCCTGGGCGATGTGCGCCTCGTCGGCCTCGGGCGCGACCACCAGGATCGGTACGGTGGGAGCGAGCTGGTCGCGGATGGCGATCACGGGCTGCAGGTCGTCATTGCCGCCGACCACCTGCACCAGCATCTCGGGGTTGATCTGGGTGAGCGCATCGCCCAGGTCGCGCAGCGCGGGGATCCAGGTGCAGTGCGCCGGTCTGCCCGCACGGCGCAGCATGCCGTTGATCGCCTCGACCGGCTCGCGAGTGGCGCTCAGCACTATGAGCGGAACGGCGCTCTGCTCGGTCAACGCGGCCTCCCGGATGCGCTGGTAAATTGCGGCAGGATTCTAGCACCGCCGCCGCGGCCCCCCGACCGAGGCCGCGCGCTCGACGACGCTCTCTGGCGGGGGTGGGGCGATGCCGCTATCATACGCGGCCCTCTTGAGCGGGCGGGGTGACTCACCGCCGCCACGACCGCGGGATTGAAGATCATGGCCAGCTATACCACCAGCGAGATCCGCGCGGGTCTCAAGGTCCTGCTCGACGGCGACCCCTACACCGTCATCGAGAACGAGTTCGTGAAACCCGGCAAGGGGCAGGCTTTCAACCGCATCAAGGTCCGCAATCTCAAGACCGGCCGCACCATCGAGCGCACCTTCAAGTCGGGCGAGTCGCTCGAGGCCGCCGACGTCGTCGACACCGACATGCAGTACCTCTACCAGGACGGGGATTTCTGGCACTTCATGGTGCCCGAGAGCTTCGAGCAGTACACCGCCGGCAAGTCGGCGGTGGGCGAGAACGCCAGGTGGCTCAAGGACGGCGTGATGTGCATCGTGACGCTGTGGAACAACGTGCCGCTGGTGGTGACGCCGCCGCCGCACATCGAGCTGAAGATCGTCACGACCGATCCGGGACTGCGCGGCGATACCGCGACCGGCGGCCAGAAGCCGGCGACGCTCGAGACCGGCGCAGTAGTGCGCGTGCCGCTGTTCGTCAACGAGGGCGAAGTGGTGCGCATCGACACGCGCACCGGCGAATACATCTCGCGCGCCAGGCAGTAGCCGCGGGCCGCACCCGCCCCCGGCGCACCCTGCCGGCGATTCCTCAGGCGTCTCAGGCGCGCGCCGGCGCGCGTGCCACCGCGCGCGAGCGCCACAGCCCGTCGGCGGCATATACCGCGAGCGCCGCCCAGATGAGGGCGAAGCCCGCGGCGCGCGCCAGGGCGAAGCTCTCGCGGAAGACGAGCACCCCGCACAGCAGCTGCAGGCTCGGCCCGATGTACTGCAGCACGCCGACGGTCGAGTAGGGCAGGAGGCGCGCGCCGTAGGCGAAGAGAAAGAGCGGTACGGCGGTCACGAGGCCGCAGCCGACCAGCAGCGCGGTGACTCCCGGCGCGCCGGCGCCGAAGGCGGCCGCGCCCGCGAGCTGGCACCAGGCGAGGTAAGCGAGCGCGAGCGGCAGCAGCAGCAGCGTCTCGGTGGCGAGGCCGGGGAGGGCATCGACGCTGATCACCTTGCGCGTGAAGCCGTAGAGGGAAAAGGTCACCGCGAGAACGCCGGCGATCCACGGCGGCCGCCCGGCGAGCACGGTGAGATAGGCGACCCCGAGCGCGGCGAGCGCGATGGCGAGCGACTGCATGCGGTTCAGCCGCTCGCGCAGCACCACTACGCCGAGCAGCACGTTCACCAGCGGGTTGATGAAGTAGCCGAGGCTCGCCTCGACCACGTAGGCGTGAGCGACGCTCCAGACGTACACCAGCCAGTTGGTGGTGATGAGGAGCGCGGTGAGGGCGAGGCGCGCGAGGAGCCGCGTGTCGAGGAGCGCCGCCGTGAGGCGTCCGAGCTCACCGCGCGCGAGCATCCAGGCAAGGATGAAGAGGCACGACCAGGCGACGCGGTGCGCGATGATCTGGGTCGGAGGCACCGCGCTCAGGGGGCGCAGGTAGAGCGGGAAGAGGCCCCAGATGGTGAAGGCGGCGCTCGCCGCCGCGAGGCCGCGCGGCGCGAGCCGGGCGGGTGTCATTGCGGGTCGGCGCCGAGCGCCGCGGTGGCCGCGACGAAGCGCCGCGCGAGCGACTCGAGCCCGCGCGCGTCGGCCGCGTCGAAGCGGCTCGTGCGCGGACTGTCGAGATCGAGCACCCCGAGGAGCCGGTCGCCCGAGATCAACGGCACCACGATCTCCGAGCGCGAGGCGGCGTCGCAGGCGACGTGGCCGGGGAACTCGCGCACGTCCGGCACGACGATCGTGCGGCGCCGGGCCGCGGCCGTGCCGCACACGCCGGAACCCAAGGCAAGGCGCACGCAGGCCGGCTGTCCCTGGAACGGCCCGACGACGAGCTCCCCGCCCTTGAGGAAATAGAAGCCGGCCCAGTTGACCTCGGGAAGCGCTGCGAACAGGAGCGCCGCGGTGTTGGCGGCGTTGGCGATCAGGTCGCGCTCGCCGGCGAGGAGCGCGGCGAGCTCGCGCTCGAGGCGGGCGTAATCGGCGTCCTTGTCGCGGAAGTCGTAACGGGCGGGAGCGTGAGACATCGGGGCATTCTGACCGACCAGGGCCGCGTCGTCAGCTGTCAGGCGCGCTCGATGGGGAAGGCGAGCACCTCGTCGATGTGGGCCGCCTGCAGGGCGAGCATCAGCGTGCGGTCGAAGCCGAGCGCGACGCCCGCGCAGTCGGGCAGCCCGCTCGCGAGCGCCGCGAGCAGCCGCTGGTCCACCTCAGTCGCGGGGAGATGCCGCCGGCGCCGCTCGGCGCGATCGCGGGCGAAGCGCGCGCGCTGCTCGGGCGCGCAGGCGAGCTCCTGGAAGCCGTTGGCGAGCTCGATGCCATCGCAGTAGAGCTCGAAGCGCAGCGCGAGCCGTCGATCCTGCGGGTCGAGACGCGCCAGCGCCGCCTGGCTCGCCGGGTAGCCGTGCACGAAGGTGAGCGCCTCGCGGCCGAGGCGCGGACCGACGATGGCACCCAGGAGAAGCTCGAGCAGCTCGTCGCGGTCACGGGCCCGGCCGCGAAAGCCGAGCGGCGCGGCCGCACGGGCGAGCGCGGCGGCGGTCGCGGTGAGCGGATCCAGCCCAAGCTCGCGCCGGAAGACCTCGCGGTAGCCGAGGCGCTCGCCGCGGCGCGCCGCCGCGGCGGGACCGAGGAGCGCGCGCACCAGCGCTTCGACCTCGTCCATCAGAGCGCCGAGCGGGAAGCCGATGCGATACCACTCGATGAGCGTGAACTCGGGATTGTGGAGGCGGCCCCGCTCGCCCGCGCGCACCGCGTGGCAGATCTGGTAGATGTCGCCGCTGCCGGCGGCGAGCAGCCGCTTCATGGCGTACTCGGGCGAGGTGTGCAGGTACAGCCGCGGCGCCCGTGCGCCGGGGGCGGCCAGCCGTACGCCGGCCGAGTGCAGGTGCGGGTCGGTTACCGGAGCGTTGACCACGAGCGGGGTGTCGACCTCGAGCACGCCGCGCGCGGCGAAGAACTCGCGCGCGCGCGCGAGCAGCGCCGCGCGCTCGCGCAGCGCCGCGAGCGGGGCGAACGGCCGCCAGTCAGATCGCTTCACGTAAGCCGGGCGAGGGTCTCGCCGACGCGGATCGCGCGGCCCGGCCCGAGCGACTCGGGCCAGCGGGACCTCCCCGCGGGGAGCAGCACGATGACGGTCGATCCCATGTTGAAGCGGCCCATCTCCGCGCCCTTCTCCAGCCGCAGCGGGCAGCGGCCCGCATCGAGCGGCAGCGCGGCGCGCTGGCGCGGCGTGCGGGGCGTGACGTCGCCGTGCCACACGGTGGCCATGCTGCCGACGAACAGCGCCCCGACGAGCACCAGGGCGAAGGCGAGATCGCCGGCCGTGAAGGCGCACACCACGCGCTCGTTGCGGGCGAAGAGTCCGGGAACGAGCGCCGCGGTGGTGGCGTTCACGCTGAACAGCGCGCCCGGCACGTACCACGCCGCCTCGAGGGTGCCGGCGAGCGGCATGTGAACTCGGTGGTAGTTGCGCGGCGCAAGATAAAGAGTGGCGAAGGCGCCGCCGCGAAACCGCGCCGCCCAGGCGGGCTCGCCCTCGAGGAGCGACTCGAGCGTGTAGGCGAGCCCCTTGGCCTGCACCAGCCAGGAGCCGTCGAGGACCCCGACCTGGCTCACCACGCCGTCGACCGGCGAGACCAGCGCGGATGCGTCGGGCTCGACCGGGCGCGCCCCGGCGCGCAGCGCGCGGGTGAAGAACTCGTTGAAGCTGGCGAACTTCAGCGGGTCGGACTCCGCGGCCTCGCTCATGTCGGGCCGGTAATTGACCACGAAGTTGTCGATGAGCGCGTTCTTCACCAGCCGCATGCGGCTGCGCGTCACCCGGTAGGCGAGCTGCGACAGCAGGTGCTGCGGCAGCAGGTATTGCAGCGCGACGAACGCCCGCGAGGTGAGGTCCGGGGCCGCCTCGCTCATCCGAGCTGCCAGGGGTGCCGCGCCCGCAGATACGGCGCGGCGCGGCGCAGGTCCGCGGCGAAGGTGCCGGCGTCGAAGGGCGGCGTGAAGATCGCGACGATGCGCGCCGCGGCGTTCAGCAGGAACACCACCGCCGAGTGATCCACGGTGTAATCGCCCCCGGGGAGCCCGACGCGGTTGAGCGCCACGCCGAAGTCCCCCGCGACCCGCCGGATCTCGGCGGGCGCGCCGGTGACGCCCCGGAAGGCGGGATCGAAGGCGTGTACGTACAGGCCGAGCACGGGCGGGGTGTCGCGCTCGGGGTCGACGGTGACGAACAGCACCCGCAGGTCTGCGATGGCCGCCTGGCGGCGGATCTGCGCGAGCTTGATGAGTGTGGCCGGACAGACGTCCGGGCAGCGGGTGAAGCCGAAATAGACCAGCGTCGGCGCGCCCGCGAGGTCGGCGCGCGTGTAGGGCTGTCCCAGGTTGTCGGTCAGGTGAAAATCGCCGACCGCTTTCGGCTGCGGGAGCCACGTGCCGCTTGCCAGCGCGGGCGCGCGCCTGTCAAGTTCATGCGCGAGATAAAAGCCCGCGAGCGCCGCGCAGGCGGCGGCGGGAACGAGCAGCCAGCGCACCCTGGTGGCGTCCATGAGCGAATTATTTCAGAC
>DASSQU010000284.1:0-2852 GCA_035702325.1 Steroidobacteraceae bacterium | reverse complement strand
TGCCTCGCCGGCGCGAGCGGCGAGGTCCGCGCGCGGCTGGGGCGCGACCTGCACGGCAGCATCAAGGCGCTGATCGGCATCAACACGCAGGTGCTGGTGTGCGAGCCCGGCGCACTGGAGCGCTCCGTGGGCAAGGCGCGCCGCGTGATCGACCGGCGCGGGGAGCGCTGAGCCGCCGCTCGCGCACCGCGCGGCTTGTTGCCGGCCGCTCGCGGTCCCGGCAGCCCGGCGCCGCGGACGGGAACCATACTGTCTCGGCGCGGCGACAGCTTCGTCGCCGGGCTCCGGTGTGCACTAATACGCACCACTAATCCTGCGCCGGGCGCGCAGCGCGCCGGGCCGCAGCCGTCAGGTCCCGTTTGGAGCTGCCCATATGAACCCACTTCCCGTCCGCGGCGCCGGGCTGCCGGGAACGCGAGCGGCCGGCAACAAGCCCGCGGTGCGCGAGCGGCGGCTCAGGGCTCCCCGCGCCGGTCGATCACGCGGCGCGCCTTGCCCACGGAGCGTTCCAGTGCGCCGGGCTCGCACACCAGCACCTGCGTGTTGATGCCGATCAGCGCCTTGATGCTGCCGTGCAGGTCGCGCCCCAGCCGCGCGCGGACCTCGCCGCTCGCGCCGGCGAGGCACTCCACCTTGACCGCGAGCTGGTCCAGGTGCGCCTCGCGGGTGATCTCCAGCTGGTAGTGCGGCGCCAGCCCCGCAACCCGCAGCACCAGCTCCTCGATCTGGCTCGGAAAGAGGTTCACGCCGCGGATGATCAGCATGTCGTCGGAGCGGCCGGTGATGCGCGCCATGCGGCGCATGGAGCGCGCGGTCGGCGGCAGCAGCGCGGTGAGATCGCGCGTGCGGTAGCGGATCACCGGCAGCGCCTCCTTGGTGAGCGAGGTGAGCACCAGCTCCCCGCGCGCGCCGTCGGGCAGGATCTGCCCGCTCTCCGGGTCGATGATCTCCGGATAGAAGTGATCCTCCCAGATCACCGAGCCGTCCTTGCTCTCCAGGCACTCGCTCGCGACGCCCGGACCCATGACCTCCGAGAGGCCGTAGATGTCGAGCGCGTCGAGTCCGGCGCGGCTCTCGATCTCGCTGCGCAGCGCCTCGGTCCAGGGCTCGGCGCCGAACAGCCCGACCCGCGGTGAGCTGGCGGCGGGATCGAGCCCCTGGCGCACGAACTCCTCCACGATGGCGAGCATGTAGGAGGGCGTCACCATGATGATGTCGGGCTCGAGGTCGCAGATGAGCTGCACCTGGCGCTGCGTCTGTCCGCCGGACATCGGCACCACCGTGCAGCCGAGCTGCTCGGCGCCGTAGTGGCAGCCGAGGCCGCCGGTGAACAGGCCGTAGCCGTAGGCGATGTGCACGATGTCGCCCGGACGGCCGCCGGCGGCGCGGATCGAGCGGGCGACCAGCGTGCTCCAGGCGCGGATGTCGGCCTGGGTGTAGCCGACGATGGTCGGCTTGCCGGTCGTGCCGCTCGAGGCGTGCAGCCGCACGACCCGCTCGCGCGGCACGGCGAACATGCCGAACGGATAGTTCTCGCGCAGATCGTCCTTGACCGTGAACGGGAAATGCGCCAGGTCGGCGAGCGTCTTCAGGTCCTGCGGGTGGACGCCGGCGCGCCGGCACTTGCCGCGGTAGGCGGCCACGTTCTCGTAGGCGTGGGCGAGCGACCAGCGCAGCCGCCCCAGCTGCAGCGCGCGCAGCTCGTCGGCGCTCGCGCGCTCGATCGGCTCGAGATCCGCGGCCGGGCGCTGCGCCGCCACGTGCGTGCCCCTGCGCCTCAGGCGGACCAGTCGGCGAGCCGCGCGACCAGGGTCTGCAGGAAGCGATTCGCCTGATGTCCGTCCATGACGCGGTGATCGAGCGTGAGCGTCACGTAGCAGCGCGGCTGCACCATGATCTTCTCCTCGTCACCCTCCTCGACCACCACCGCGCGCTTCTCCAGCCGGCCCACGCCGAGGATGGCCGACTGCGGCTGGTTGATGACGATCGGCGCGGCGAGCAGGCTGCCGCTCACTCCGTGGTTGGAGAGGGTGAACGTGCCGCCGCGCACGTCGGCGGGCGCGAGCCTGCCGGCGCGCGCGCGCGTCACGAGCTCGTCGATGCCGCGCGCGGTCCCGAGGAGATCGCGGCTGCCGGCATCGCGCAGCACCGGCACGAGCAGCCCGCTGCCCTCGACCGCGGTGGCGATCCCGATGTGGATCGACTCGTGGATCTCGAGCGCGCTCTCCGTCCAGCGGCTGTTTGCCTCCGGCACCGCGCGGATGGCGGCGACCGCCGCCTGGACGAAATAGGCGGTGAGCGTGAGCGGCACGCCGTGGCGCGCGAATTCCTCGCGCCGCCGGGTGCGATCCTTCAGCACCGCGCTCAGGTCCGCCTCGAACACGGTGGTGACGTGCGGGGCGGTGTGCAGCAGGCTCTGCACCATGTGCTCGGCGATGCGGCGCCGTACCGCGCTGTGTGGCACGCGCCGGCTGACCCGCGGCGCAACGCTCGCACCGGGCGCTGCGCTCGGGGCAGCGGCCGCGGCGCGCGCGGGGCTGCCGCCCTGCTCGGCCGCGCGCAGTACGTCTTCGACCGTGATGCGCCCGGAGCTACCGGTGCCGGACACCACGCTCGCCTCGAGTCCGTGCTCCGCGAGCAGTCGCCTTACCGCCGGGCTCAGCTGCGCCGGTGCGCCCCCAGCCGGCGTCGCCTCGCGGGCGGTGCCGGCAGTCTCGGCGGGCAGCGCCGGCACTCGCGCCGCGACATCGAGCGCCGCAGCGCGCGGCGCCAGTGCCGCGGTCGCCGTCGGCAGCTCCGCCTAGATGTGTCCGAGCAGTTCTCCGGGGGACACCTCATCCTGCTCGTGCTTG
>DASSQU010000283.1:0-5073 GCA_035702325.1 Steroidobacteraceae bacterium | reverse complement strand
CCTGCCCGCCGTCACCGGCGAACACTACGAGGGCGGGCACTGGCTCGGCACCTACGCCGTGTACCTCACGAGCCACGCAGGCCTGCGGCCCTGAGACGCGCCGCGCCGGCGGCGTCGTTACTCTCAGGCGAGGGCCTGGCGCAGCTCCGCGATGAGGTCGGCAGCGTCCTCGACGCCTACCGAGAGCCGGATCAGCGAGTCGCCGATGCCGAGCGCGCGGCGCACGGCCTCGGGGAGCGAGGCATGGGTCATGATGGCCGGATGCTCGATGAGGCTCTCGACGCCGCCCAGGCTCTCGGCGACCGCAAACAGCCGGCAGCGCTCGAGGGTGCGGCGGGCCGCGGCGAGCCCGCCGCGCAGCACCGCCGTGACGATGCCGCCGTAGCCGCCGGCCATCTGCCGCCGGGCGAGCGCGTGCTGCGGATGGCTCGGCAGCCCCGGGTAGTACACCCGCTCGACCTGCGGCTGCTGCTCGAGGAACTGCGCGATTGCGAGCGCGTTGGCGCAGTGCCTCTCCATGCGCAGCGCGAGTGTCTTGATGCCGCGCAGCGTCAGGAAGCAGTCGAAGGGTCCGGGCACCGCGCCGACCGCGTTCTGCAGATACGCGAGGCGCTCGGCGAGCTCGGGGCTGCGCACCACGGCGGCGCCGCCGATCGCATCCGAGTGCCCGTTGAGATACTTGGTGGTCGAGTGCACCACCACGTCGAAGCCGTGCTCGAGCGGGCGCTGGATGAAGGGGGTGGCGAAGGTGTTGTCGCACACCGCGAGCAGCCGATGGCGATGGGCGATCTCGGCGACGGCGCTGAGGTCGACGAGCTTCAGCAGCGGGTTGGTCGGGCTCTCGACCCACAGCAGCCGTGTCTCGGGGCGCAGCGCCGCTTCGAGCGACGCGGTGTCGGTGAGGTCGACGAACGAGACCGTGTGACCGGCCGAGCGCTTGCGCACGTTCTCGAGCAGCCGGTAGCTGCCGCCGTAGAGGTCGTGCATGGCGACGAGGTGCGAGCCGGCATCGAGGAGCTCGAGGAGCGTGGCGGTCGCGGCCATGCCGGAGGCGAAGGCGAAGGCGGCGACGCCCCCTTCCAGGCTGGTGAGCGCCGCCTGCAGCGCGTCGCGGGTGGGGTTGCGGGTGCGGGAGTACTCGAACCCCTGGTGCACGCCGGGGCTCGACTGCACGTAGGTCGAGGTGGCGTAGATCGGCGGCATCACCGCGCCGGTCAGGGGGTCGGGACGCTGCCCGCCGTGGATCACGCGGGTGGCGAAACGCTGCGCGCTCTCGTCGCTCATGGTCGGCTCACTTTGATTTCCCGCGATCGGTTTCAGGGCGGCAGGCGGCGGCGCAGCCAGTTGAGCAGGTCGATGCGCGTCACCAGACCCTGGAACTCCCCCTGGTGCATGACGATCGCCACCATGCCGCGCCTGAAGATCTCCATCAGCCTCGACACCGGCGCATCGACCGGCACCGTCACCAGGTGACTCGCCATGGCGCGGGTGACCGGCTCGTTGAAGTGCCGTGGGTTCGCGAACACCTCGAGCAGGATGTCCTCCTCGTCGACGATGCCGACGATGCCCCCCTTATCGAGCACCGGCACCTGGGAGACGTCGTAAAGCTTCATGCGGCGGTAAGCCGCCAGCACGGTCTCGGTGGCGTTCACGGTCACGGCGGCGCGGTCCTTGTGGCGGCGCAGGATGAGATCGCGCAGGTCGCCGTAGCGCTCGCGCTCGATGAATCCCTGGTCGAGCATCCAGTAGTCGTTGTAGACCTTCGACAGGTACTTGTTGCCGCTGTCACACACGAAGGTCACGACGCGCTTCGGCTCGCGCTGCGCGCGGCAGTAGCGCAGTGCCGCCGCGAGCAGGGTCCCGGTGGAGGTGCCGCCGATCACCCCTTCGCGGCGCAGTAGCTCGCGGCAGGTGCGGAAGGCCTCGGCGTCCGGGATGCTGCAGGTGGCGCTGACGCGCGAGAAGTCCGCCACCGGGGGCACCGAATCGCCGCCGATCCCCTCGACCAGCCAGGGCGTCATCTTCTCCGGGAGCTTGCCGGTCGTCGCATAGCTCGCCAGCCCCGAACCCACCGGGTCGGCGAGCACCAGCTCGACCGCGGGCGCTGCGCGCGCGAAGTAATGCGAGAGCCCGGCGAGCGTGCCGCCGGTCCCTGCCCCGCAGATCACCGCATCGAGCCTGCCGTCCATCTGCTCGAAGATCTCCGGCGCGGTGGTCTGCTCGTGGGCGAGCGCGTTGGCGGGGTTGCCGAACTGGTTCACGAAGTAGCCGTCGGGCGTCTCGCGCGCGAGTCGCTCGGCGACGTCGCGGTAGTACTCCGGGTGCCCCTTGCTCACGTCGGAGCGCGTCATCACCACCTCGGCGCCCATCGCCCTGAGGTGGAAGATCTTCTCCTGGCTCATCTTGTCGGGAATCGCGAGCACCAGGCGGTAGCCCTTCTGCGCCGCGACCAGCGCGAGCCCCAGGCCGGTGTTGCCGGCGGTCGCCTCGATGAGCGTGCATCCCGGGCGGATGCGCCCCGAGCGCTCGGCGTCCTCGATGAGATAGAGCCCGACGCGATCCTTGATCGAGCCGCCGGGATTCTGGTTCTCGAGCTTGAGGAACAGCTCGCAGGGTCCGGTGTCGAGGTGGCGCACCGCCATGAGCGGCGTGTGGCCGATCATGTCCAACACGTTGCCGTAGCTCGACGCGGGCCTGGAAGATCAGCCGGGTGCGGCGGCGACCACGAGCCCGGACTCGAGCCAGCCGCGCAGCAGCGCCGCCGCCTCGCCCGCGGCGCGCTCGGGTCCGTGCGCGGCGGCGAGCTGCTCGCACAGCGCGCCGAAGCTCGCGCCCGCGCGCGCCGCATCGAGCGCCGCGGCCTCCGCGGGCGCGAGCGGACGGAAGAAGGTGTCGAGCCCGCGCCGCCATGCGAGCCATTCGACCGGCGTGGCTAGCACCTCGAGCGCGGGGCGCTCGGCGTCCTCGGTGAGCGCCTTCCACAGCTGCGGCGCGTTCCAGGCGAGCGCCAGGCGCCGCAGGCTCGGGTGCCAGGCAAAGCGCAGCCCCGCCCACTCGGACGGCGCGATGGAGGCCAGCGCCTCGGGGCCGATCGGCCCGGCGTCGGCCGCGTCGAACACGCCGGCGAGCGCCCACTCCCAGCGTGCGAGCTCGGCGAGCAACGGAGCCTGGGCGTACTCGGCGCGGCCCGCGAGGAAGTCCGCGAGTCCCTCGCCGTAGCAGCGGATGGAGAAATAGGGCGAATCGTGCGTGCGCACGTAAGCGGCGGCGAGTGCGCGGAAATCATCCTCACCGAGGAGCCTGGCGAGCGCGGGGTAGTTGCCTGCGAGCGCTTCCGCGAGGCGGCTGCCGTAGGCGCCGGCGTAGATCCCTAAGCGCACCGCGAGCGGCACCCGCGCGGTGCCGGCGACCCGCGCCTCGATGGCGCGCGCGCCGCGCAGCAGATAGTCCTGGAACTCCTCCTGCAGGCGCGCGAGCGCGCTCATGGCGCAGGCACCCGCAGCGGGCCGCGCGCCGGTGCTGCCGGCCGGCGGGCGGCCTCCGCGCGTGCGCCTTCGAGCGCGCGGCGGGCGACAGCGCGCGCCTGATCGAGCTCGGCGACCAGCTCGGCGAGCGGCGGGATGTGATCGTCGCGCTCGATCATGGTCGAGACCGCGCCGCAGCGCCGCACCGCCGCCGCGTACAGGTCCCACACCGCATCCGGAACCGGATGATCGTGCGTGTCGACCAGATAGTCGCCGTGATTCTCGTGCCCGGCGAGGTGGATCTGCTGCACGCGCTCGGGCGGCACCGAGTTCAGGTACTCGAGCGGATCGAACTCGTGGTTCACGGCGCTCACGTAGATGTTGTTCACGTCGAGCAGGATCAGGCAGTCGGCGCGCGCGGCGATCTCGCCGAGGAACTGCCACTCGGTGAGCGGCGAGTCGCGGAAGGTGACGTAGCTCGAGACATTCTCCAGCAGGATCCGCCGCCCGAGGATCTCCTGCACCGCGCGCACGCGGCCGACGACGTGCTCGAGCGCCTCCTCGGTGTAGGGCAGCGGCAGCAGGTCGTGGGTGTTGCGCCCGGCGACCCCGGTCCAGCACAGGTGGTCCGAGATCCACTCCGGCTCGATGCGCGCGGCGAGCGCCTTCACCTGCGCCAGGTACTCGCGATCGAGCGGCGCGGTGCTGCCGATCGACAGCGACACCCCGTGCATCGCTAGCGGAAAGCGCTCGCGGATGCGCGTGAGGTAGCTGAGGGGCTTGCCCCCGCTCACCAGGTAGTTCTCGGTGAGCACCTCGAACCAGTCGACCGCGGGGTGCTCCGCGAGGACCGCGTCGTAGTGCTCGACCCGAAGGCCGAGGCCGAAGCCAAGTGAGGGGTGCAGCGGCATGGGGCGATCTCTCGGGCGATTGTAGCGCGCGGCTCGCCCAGTAGACCGGGCGAGGCGGGGCTGGATTGCGGGTACGGACGCAAAGAGCCGCCCCGGAGGAAGCGGACCGTCCGGCGGCCGGATCGACTAGAATGATCGAGCGTGCGCCTGCCGGCCGCGACCACCTGCAACCCTCCCGAGAGTCCCGAGTGACGGAATGACCGACGCCTCAGGCGATGCCATCCTCGTGCGTGGCGCGCGCCAGAACAACCTGAAGAACCTCGATCTCGACATCGCGCTCAACAGGCTGGTCGTGGTCACGGGCGTGTCGGGCTCGGGCAAGTCATCGCTGGTGTTCGACACCCTGTACGCCGAGGGACAGCGCCGCTACGTCGAGACCTTCTCGCCCTACGCGCGGCAGTTCCTCGATCGCATGGACAAGCCGCAGGTCGACTCGATCGCCGGCATCCCGCCCGCGATCGCCATCGATCAGACGAACCCGGTGCGCACCTCGCGCTCGACCGTCGGGACGATGACCGAGCTCAACGATCACCTGAAGCTGCTGTACGCGCGGGCCGCGGTGCTGCACTGCCGCCGCTGCGCCGCGCCGGTGCGGCGCGACACCGCCGAGAGCATCGGCGCGGATGTCGCGGCGCGTGCCGCCGCGGCCGGCGATCCGCTGCTGCTCATCAGCTTCCCGGTACCGGTGCCGGCGAACT
>DASSQU010000282.1:0-2812 GCA_035702325.1 Steroidobacteraceae bacterium | reverse complement strand
TCGCTGACGGTGAGTCGCACACCGTCGCTCAGACGCCGCACCGCCACGTCGATCGCGCCGCCGGCGGGCACGTACTTGAGGCCGTTCTCGATCAGGTTGGTGAGCAGCTGGGCGAGCAGCTGGCGGTTACCCCGCACCAGCGCCGGGGTGTCGTGCCGGGACTCGAGCGTGAGGCCCTGCGAGGCGGCGACCGGCTCGAACAGCTCCACCAGCTCGTCGGCCAGCTCGCCGACGTCCACCGGGTCGGCCGCGGCGAGCGGCGCGCCGGACTCGGCGAGCGCGATCTGCAGCAGCGTCGCCAGGGTGCGCTGCAGGTGGTCCACCTCGCGCAGCGCCGACTCGATCGACTCGTGCACCGCGGGCTCGAGCGGCGGGGAGCGCAGCAGCAGCGCGTCCATGCGCGTGCGCAGCCGGTGCAGCGGCGCCCGCAGGTCGTGCGCGGTGCTGTCGAAAGTCGCGCGCAGCGTGCGCGCCTGGTCCTGCAGGCGGTCGAGCACGCGGTTCACCGAGCGCGCCAGCGAATCGAACTCGTCGTTGGCGCGGCCCACGGGCAGCCGCGAGCCGAGATCTCCGGCCATGATGCGCTCGCAGGTGCTGGTCACGTTCGCGACGCGCCGCGCGAGCCTGTGGCTGAACCAGAATCCGGCGAGCGCCGCGGCCAGCGTCGACAGGCCGATGCCCCACAGGGTCGCGATGCGGAACTTCTCCGCGAAGCGCTCGCCCTGGGAGATGTCGGTGCCGACCAGCAGCAGATCGCCGCCCGGGAGCGTGCGCACCGCGGCGCGCACCGTGTGCACGGCGCGCCGGCCGGGCTCGATGGTGGCGATCTCGAACTCCGGGCGCGCCTCGCTCGGCATGCCGTCGAACGGCCAGTTGGTGACGTTGCCGGCGATACGCTCGAAGCTGGCGTCGGCGACCATGTAGACGGCGCCGATGCGGCCCCAGCTGTCGATGTGCAGATTGATCTCGTCGGTGAGTCCGGCGAGCCCGCTGCGGGCGTACTTCTCCTGCAGGCCCTTGAGCTCGGTGTCGATGATCAGGTCGATCTCGTCGTTGATCAGGCTCTGGGTGAGGAGGTAAGCGCTGCCGAGCGTCACCGCGACCGCGAGTGTGAGCAGCAGCGTGTAGCCCACCGACAGGCGGAAGGCGGTGGTGTTGACCAGGCCCGGCCGCACGGTTCAGGCGTCGCGGCGCAGCACGTAGCCCGAGCCGCGCACGGTGTGGATCAGCGGGTGATCGGAGCCGCGATCGATCGCCTGGCGCAGGCGGCTGATGTGCACGTCGATGAGATTGCTCTGCGGGTCGAAGTGCAGGTCCCACACGCCCTCGAGCAGCATGGTGCGGGTCACCACCTGTCCGGCGCGGCGCATCAGGAACTCGAGCAGCTTCAGCTCCCGGGCGGTGAGCTCGACCTCGCGCCCGCCGCGGGTGACGCGCCGCGCCAGCAGGTCGAACTCCAGATCCTCCACCTTCAGGCGCGTGGCCTGCGGGGAGCTGCTGCGCCGGCGCAGCAGCGCCTCGATGCGCGCCAGCAGCTCGGCGAACGCGAACGGCTTGGTAAGGTAGTCGTCGCCGCCGGCCTTGAGCCCGCGGATGCGGTCATCGACGCTGCCCAGGGCCGAGAGCACCAGCACCGGGGTGGCGATGCCCTTGCGGCGCATCAGCTCGATGATCGCCAGCCCGTCGATGTGCGGCAGCATGCGGTCGGTGATCACCAGGTCGAACTGCCCCTCGGTGGCGCGGAACAGTCCCTCGCGGCCGTCGGCGGCGTGGTCGACGCTGTAGCCGCTCTCGCGCAGGCCCTTGACGAGAAAGCGCGCCGCCTCCGTGTCGTCCTCGATCAGCAGTACGTGCACGGCCCACAGGGTAGGAGCCGGCGGCCGCGCAGCGCAAGGGCCGCGGCGGCGGTGCGAATCACGCCCTGGGGGCGGAGGGCGGCAGTCGCTCGGCGCTCTGCAGCCGCGCGATGAGCGAGCGCAGGAACACGCGGTTGAAGCGCAGCTGGCACGACGCCGACACCTGTTCGAGCAGCGTCGAGCTCACCTTGAGCACGGTCACCGGCGCGGTGGCGCGGATGGTGGCGGTGCGCTTGGCGCCGGGGACATAGCTCGCCTCGCCGAAGCAGTCGCCGGTGTCGAGCGCGCCGATCCTCTGGCCGTGGCGCTCCACCGCGCAGCCGCCGGTCACCAGGATGTAGAAGCGATCGTCCATCTCGCCTTCCTTGACGATCTCCTCGCCCGCCGTGTAGTCCTGCCAGCTGCTGGCGCGCAGCACTTCCCAGATCTCGGCGTGCGAGAACTCGTGGAAGAACTTCAGCCGCCGCAGCACGCCGAACTGCTCCTGGCGGTCGATGCGTGCGTTGTCCTCGCGCAGCCGCTGGTGCACCCGGGTGAGCGCGCCGGCGAAATCGAGGCCGCTGGTGTGGCGCTTGGCCGGATCCTTCTGCAGCGCCGTCGCCACCACCGTCTCGAGCTCTTCGGGCACGTCCTTGCGCAGCGTGTGAATCGGCGGCGGCGTCGCGTACACGATCTGGTGCAGCAGCTTCTGCAGGTTGCCGGCGCGGAACGGACGCGAGCCGGTGAGCAGCTCGTACATGACGGCGCCGAGGGAGTACAGGTCCGAGGAGTTGGTGAGCTCGAGACTCTGCACCTGCTCCGGCGACATGTAGGACGGGCTGCCGGCGATGCCCTCGATGCGCGAGATGTCGGAGTCGGCGACCAGCGCGATGCCGAAGTCGATGATGCGCACGTCGCTTTCCTGCGTGAGCATGATGTTCGACGGCTTGATGTCGCGGTGGATCACGCCGCGCGAA
>DASSQU010000281.1:0-4700 GCA_035702325.1 Steroidobacteraceae bacterium | reverse complement strand
GAACCGGCGAAAGCCGCCGACGAGCACCCGGTCGAGGAACTCGTCGAGCGTGAGCGGCGCGAGGAACCGCTCGAGCGTGCGCCGGGCGTCTGACACCATCATACGGGCGAGTATCGCCTGCGCCCCGATGGCGGGCAAACGGCCCGCGGCGCGCCTCAGCGCTTGCCGAACAGCCGCTCGAGCGCCGTGCGCGCCTGGTCGACCTCGGCAGTGTTGGGCGGGATATAGGCTCCGGGCCGCGGCTTGAAGTGATCGCAGAAGTTGGCGCGCGTCTTGTCGGTGACTTCCTCCGCGGTCGGCTCGCGGCAGTGCTTGGCGACGCGCGTGTCGTAGTCGACGCACATGCGGCACACGTGCAGCTCGGCGTGGCACCGCGGGCACTCCTCGAGCCGCCGCAGCGGGAGAGTGAGCTCGGCGAGCGAGGCGCCGCATTTCCAGCAGACGAGGTCGTGGGCCATGGAAGTCGAGCGTACTCCGTCCGGCGCCCGGCCCGCGAGGCCGTGGCGGCGCCGGCGCGAGCCGCTTCAGTCCGCCGCCCGGCTGCCGGTGCGCTCCCGCAGGAACCCCTCCAGCACCTCGCCGGTGTGCGAGCGCTTGCGGCGGCGCACGATCTCGGCCGGCGGTCCCTGCGCCACGATACGGCCGCCGTCGGCGCCGGCCTCGGGCCCGAGGTCGATGATCCAGTCGGCCTCGGCCATGATGTCGAGGTTGTGCTCGACCACGACCGCGGTGTTGCCGGCCGCGACCAGGCGGTGCAGCACCTGGATCAGCTTCTCGACGTCTGCCATGTGGAGTCCCACGGTCGGCTCATCGAGCACATAGAGCGTGTGCTTCGGCGCCTGGTGCGCGGTGCGCGCCGCCGCGTCGTGGACCTTGGCGAGCTCGGCGACCAGCTTGATGCGCTGGGCCTCGCCGCCCGAGAGCGTCGGGCTCGGCTGCCCGAGGGTGAGGTAGCCGAGGCCGACGTCCTGCAGGAGCTGCAGCGCGCGGTGCACGCGCGGGTGAGCCGCGAAGAAGCCGACCGCATCGTCGACATCCATGGCCAGCACCTCGCCGATGCTCGCCCCGCGCCAGGGCACCGCGAGCGTCTCGGAGTTGAAACGCCGCCCGCCGCACACGTCGCACAGCACCTTGACGTCCGGCAGGAAGCTCATCTCGATGGTCTTCACTCCCTGGCCCTCGCACGCCTCGCAGCGCCCGCCGGCGGTGTTGAAGGAGAAGCGGCTCGCGCTGTAGCCGCGGATGCGCGCTTCGGTGGTGCCGGCGTAGATGCGGCGGATGTCGTCGAAGAAGCCGATGTAGGTCGCGGGGCAGGAGCGCGGGGTCTTGCCGATCGGCGTCTGATCCACCTCGAGCACCCGCGCGAGCTGCTCGAGCCCGTGCAGCGCCCGGCAGCCGAGCGGGGCCGCGGCCGCTGCCGCACGGCGCCCCTTGCCGCGCGCCGGCGCCGGGCGGCTGCCGAGCAGGTGCCTGAGGTTCGCGTACAGCACGTCACGCGCCAGCGTCGACTTGCCCGAGCCCGACACGCCCGTGATCACCACCAGCCGGCCGAGCGGGATGCGCACCTCCAGTCCGCGGATGTTGTGCAGCGTCACACGCTCGAGCCTGAGCAGCGGCGTCGCCTCGTCCACCGCGCGCCGCGGCCGCGAGGGGTGCAGCAGCGGCGAGCGCAGGAAGCGCCCGGTGACCGAGCGCGGATTCGCCATGAGGTCCCGCACCGTGCCGGCGCCCACCAGCTCCCCGCCGTGCACCCCGGCCTGGGGGCCGAGATCGATGAGGTGATCGGCGCGGCGCATGGTCTCCTCGTCGTGCTCGACGACCACCAGTGTGTTGCGATGCCGGGCGAGCTCGCCGAGGGAGTCGAGCAGAATGCGGTTGTCGCGCGGATGCAGCCCGATGGTCGGCTCGTCGAGCACGTAGCACACGCCCTGGAGATTCGAGCCGAGCTGCGCGGCGAGGCGGATGCGCTGCGCCTCGCCGCCCGAGAGCGTGGGCGCCGCGCGGTCGAGCTCGAGGTAGCCGAGGCCGACGCGGGCGAGGAAGGCGAGGCGCGCGCGGATCTCGGCGAGCAGATCGCGGGCGATCTGCCGCTCGCGCGGCCCGAGCCGCAGCCGGGCGAAGAATCGGGCGCTCGCCGCTACCGGCTCGGCGGCGAGCGAGGCGATCGAGCGGTCGCGGAAGCGCACGTTGAGCGCGACCGGGTTCAGCCGCCGGCCGCGGCAGGCGGGACAGGGCTGCGCCTCGCGCCCGTACCACTCGTTCCACCACGGCTCCTCGCCGCTCTGCCCGGCGTCGAAGCCCGGTATCTCGACCCCGGTGCCGAAACAGCTCTCGCACCAGCCGTGGCGCGAATTGAAGGAGAAC
Source organism: Steroidobacteraceae bacterium (assembly GCA_035702325.1). Classification (GTDB taxonomy): domain Bacteria; phylum Pseudomonadota; class Gammaproteobacteria; order Steroidobacterales; family Steroidobacteraceae; genus 13-2-20CM-66-19. The sequence goes on along the minus strand of DASSQU010000281.1, from coordinate 2,336 downwards.
AGCCGCGGATCGAGCTCGGCGAAGCTGCGGCCGCAGGAGGGACAGGCGCGCTTGATGGAGAACACGGTGACCGTAGCCGACTTCGCCGCGAGCACATGCACCAGTCCCTTGCCGAAGTCGAGCGCGCGCGCCAGCGAGCGCTGCAGCGCCACATCGCTCCGCGCGCCGACCTCGAGCTCGGCCACCGGCAGCTCGATGGTGTGCTCGCGGAAGCGCGACAGGCGCGGCCAGGGCGCGGTGGGCAGCCGCTCGCCGTCGACCCGCAGCGCCGCGAAGCCCTTCTTCGCGGCCCACTTCGCCAGATCGGTGTAGTAGCCCTTGCGGGCGACGATGAGCGGCGCGAGCAGCTCAATCCTGCGGCCGCGGTACTCGCGCAGCAGCCGCGCCGCAATCCCGGCGGCGCTCTGCGGCTCGATCGCGACGTCGCAGTCCGGGCAGTACTGCGTGCCGAGCTTGACGTACAGCAGGCGCTGGAAGTGATAGAGCTCGGTGAGCGTCGCCACGGTGCTCTTGCGGCCGCCGCGGCTGGTGCGCTGCTCGATGGCTACCGTCGGCGGGATGCCGAAGATCGCGTCCACGTCGGGGCGCGCCGCCGGCTGCACGAACTGCCGCGCGTAGGCGTTGAGCGACTCGAGATAGCGGCGCTGCCCCTCGTTGAAGAGGATGTCGAAGGCGAGCGTCGACTTGCCGGAGCCCGAGACGCCGGTGATCACGGTGAAGCGATCGCGCGGGATCTCGACGTCGATATTCTTGAGATTGTGCTCGCGCGCCTTGTGCACCAGGACCGCGTGGCGCGCGCGGCCGTTGCCGCCGTAGCTCCCGCCCGGCTCGGCGACCGTCGCGACCGCGCCGGGCACGAGCGCCTGCGCATACGCCTCGAGCGCCCGCCCGGTGTGTGAAGCGGGCGTCGCGCGCACCGCCTGCGGCGTGCCGCAGCAGACGATCTCGCCGCCGCGCTCGCCGCCTTCCGGCCCGAGGTCGATGATCCAGTCCGCGGCGCGGATCACGTCGAGATTGTGCTCGATGACCAGCAGCGAATGCCCCGCGACCAGGAGCTTGCGGAACGCCTTGAGCAGCCGCGCGACGTCGGCAAAGTGCAGCCCCGTGGTCGGCTCGTCGAAGAGGAACAGCTTGCCCTTGTGGGTGGTGCTCGCGGCGACCGATCCGGCGTGCGCCAGGTGCCCGGCGAGCTTCAGGCGCTGCGCTTCCCCGCCGGAGAGCGTCGGCACGGGCTGGCCGAGCTTGAGGTACTCGAGGCCGACGTCCGCGAGCGGCGTGAGGCGCGCACTCACCTCGGGGGCATCGGCGAAGAAGGCCGCCGCCTCGGTGACCGTCATGTCGAGCACCCCGGCGATGTTGGCGCGGCGGCGGTCGGCGCCCTCGCGGCGGATGTCGAGCACCTCGTCGCGGTAGCGCCGCCCGTTGCAGTCCGGGCAGCGCAGGTAGACATCCGACAGGAACTGCATCTCGACGTGCTCGAAGCCGTTGCCGCTGCAGGCCGGGCAGCGGCCGTTGCCGGAGTTGAAGCTGAAGGTGCCGGCGGTGTACTTGCGCTCCTGCGCGGCGGGCTCGGCGGCGAACAGCGCGCGGATCGCATCGAAGGCGCCGACGTAGCTCGCCGGGTTCGAGCGCGTGGTGCGGCCGATCGGGTTCTGATCCACCATCACCACGTCGTCGATGAGTTCCGCCCCCGCGAGGCCCACGAAGGCGCCCGGGGCCTCGGTGGGCCGGCCGCGGTAGCGCAGCAGAGCCGGGTACAGCACGTCCTCGACCAGCGTCGACTTGCCCGAGCCTGACACCCCGGTCACGCACACCAGGCGCTTGAGCGGGATGCGCACGTCGAGGTTCTTCAGGTTGTGCTCGGTCGCGCCCTTCAACTCGAGCCAGCGGTTAGAGCGCGCCTCGGCCACGACGCCGCCGTCGCCGGCGATTCCGGGCGCGCGCGGCGCCCCGGTGCGCGCGGCCGCCGCCCGCGGCAGCGGCACGACGGCCTTGCGGCCGCTCAGGTACTCGCCGGTGAGCGAGTCGCGGCTGGCACGCAGCGCCGCGGGCGTGCCGTAGAAGACGATCTGCCCGCCGCGCTCGCCGGCGCCCGGGCCGAGATCGAGAATGCGGTCGGCCTCGAGCATGATCTGCGGATCGTGCTCGACCACCACCAGCGAGTTGCCGGCGTCACGCAGACGCTTCATCACGCCGATGATCCGTTGCATGTCGCGCGGATGGAGGCCGATAGAGGGCTCATCGAGCACGAACAATGTGTTGACGAGCGAGGTGCCGAGCGCGGTAGTCAGATTGATCCGCTGCACCTCGCCACCGGAAAGCGTGCGCGATTGCCG
>DASSQU010000280.1:0-10339 GCA_035702325.1 Steroidobacteraceae bacterium | reverse complement strand
CCGACGGCAAGATCAAGATCCCGATCAATGAAAGCGCCGACGAGAAGTCGCAGATCGCCGAGTACCTCGCGGCCTATCGCGGCGAGGGCATCCAGCACATCGCGCTCGCCACCGACGACATCTATCGGACCGTCGACGTGCTGCGCTCGCACGGCGTCGCGTTCCAGGATACGCCCGACAGCTACTACGGCGGAGTCGCCGCGCGCGTGCCGGGGCACGGCGAGCCGCTCGCCGAGCTGCGCCAGCGGCGCATCCTGATCGACGGCAACCCCGGCAAGGGCGAGGGCGTGCTGCTGCAGATCTTCACCCGCAACGTCATCGGCCCGATCTTCTTCGAGATCATCCAGAGGAAGGGCAACGAGGGCTTCGGCGAGGGCAACTTCCGCGCCCTGTTCGAGTCGATCGAGCAGGACCAGATCCGCCGCGGAGTCGTCTAGGCCGGCCGGCTTCGGTCAGCTCGCGAGCTCGGGAAGGTTGCGGAAATGCTCGAGCGCCTGCGGGTTGGCGAGCGCGTCGAGGTTGTGCACCGCCCGGCCGTGGATCACGTTGCGCACCGCCAGCTCGGTCAGCTTGCCGGAGAGCGTCCGCGGCATGTCGGGCACCGCGACGATGCGCGCCGGAACGTGGCGTGCGCTGGCGTAGCTGCGCACCGCAGCGCGGATTTCCTGGCGCAGCGCCTCGTCGAGCTCCACTCCGGGCCTGAGGCGCACGAACAGCACGATCCGCACGTCGCCCTGCCACTCCTGGCTGACCGCGAGCGCCTCGACGATCTGCGGCAGACTCTCGACCGCGCTGTAGATTTCCGCGGTGCCGATGCGCACCCCGCCGGGCTTCAGCACCGCGTCGGAGCGCCCGTAGATCACCAGGCCGTCGTGCGCGGTGAGCGCGGCATAGTCGCCGTGGTGCCACACGCCAGGAAAGCGCTCGAAGTACGCGGCCCGATAGCGCGTGTCGCCGGGATCGTTCCAGAATCCGAGCGGCATCGAAGGGAAGGGCGCGGTGCATACCAGCTCGCCCCGCGCGCCGTGCAGCGGGTGGCCGTCGTCGTCGTAGACCTCGACCGCCATGCCGAGCCCGCGGCACTGGATCTCGCCGCGATGCACCGCCCGGATCGGGCAACCGAGCGCGAAGCACGACACGATGTCGGTGCCGCCCGAGATGGAGGCGAGCAGCAGATCCGGCTTGACGCTGCGGTAGACGTAATCGAAGCCCTCGGGCAGGAGCGGCGATCCGGTGGAAAGCAGCGTGCGCAGACTCGCCAGCCCGGCCGAGCGCGCCGGCACGAAAGCGCTCTTCTCGAGCGCCGCGAGGTACTTGGCGCTCACGCCGAATATGCTGATGCGCTCCTCGGCGGCGATCTGCCACAGCGTGCCCGGCTGCGGATGGAAGGGGCTGCCGTCGTAGAGCACGAGCGTCGCTCCGGTGGCGAGCCCGCTCACCAGCCAGTTCCACATCATCCAGCCGCAGGTAGTGAAGTAGAACAACGTGTCACTGCGCCGCAGATCGGTGTGCAGCAGGTGTTCCTTCTGGTGCTGCAGCAGCGTGCCGCCCGCGCCGTGCACGATGCACTTCGGCGCGCCGGTGGTACCGGATGAATAGAGGATGTAGAGCGGGTGGTTGAACGGCAGCGGCGCGCAGCGCAGCGGCCGGCCGCGCGCGCCGAAGTCGCTCCAGTAGCTCGCGCGCCCGGCCGCGGCGCCGAGCCGGGCGAGCTGCGGTTGTTTTTCGCGGTACGGGACGACGACCACGCGCTCGACCGAGGGGAGCCTGGCGAGCACCTCGGCCATGGAGCCGAGTGAGTCGAGGGTCTTGCCGGCGTAGTAGCAGCCGTCGGCGGTGAACAGCACTCTGGGTTGGATCTGACCGAAGCGATCGAGCACGCCGTGGGCACCGAAGTCCGGCGAGCACGACGACCAGGTGGCGCCGATGCTGGCGGCCGCCAGCATCGCAATCACGGTCTCGGGCAGATTCGGCAGATAGCCGGCGACGCGGTCGCCGCTTACGACGCCCGCGCCGGCGAGGCCGTCGGCGACGCGCGCCACCTCGTCGCGCAGCTCGCGATAGGAGAGCGAGCGGCGCTCGCCCCGCTCGTTGCGGAACACCAGCGCTTCACGGTCGTCGGCGAAGCGCAGCAGGTTGGCGGCGAAGTTGAGGCGGGCGCCGGGAAAGAAGCGCGCTCCGGGCATGCGCCCCGGGTTCTCGATCGCCGGGCCGCTGCCCCACTCGGCGCGCAGGTCCGCAAAGCGCGCCAGCTCGCTCCAGAACTGCGCCGGCTGCTCGAGCGACCAGGCGTAGGTCTCGTCATAGTCGCGCAGCCGGCGGCCGGTGCGCGCGCTCACGCAGCGCATGAAGCGCGTCAAGTTCGCATCCTGGATGCGGGCGGGGGAAGGGCGCCAGAGCTCGGTCATGGAGAGGGATGCACCGCAGGCTGCTACAACGACTGGTAGTTCGGGCCCGAGCCTCCCTCGGGAGTGGTCCAGGTGATGATCTGGTACGGGTCCTTGATGTCGCAGGCCTTGCAGTGCACGCAGTTGGCGGCGTTGATCTGCAGCCGGCGGCCGCCGCGGCCGTCGTCCACCATCTCGTACACTCCCGCGGGACAGAAGCGCTCGCACGGGTTGCCGAACTCGCGCCGGCAGCGCCCGGCGCAGATGGCGGTGTCCGCCACCTTGAGGTGCACCGGCTGGTGCTCGTCGTGCGAGTTGCCGGCGAAGAAAACGAAGGAGACCCGATCGCGGGGCGGCAGCGTGCGCGCCGCCCAGTGCCGCTCGGGCGAGGCGAACTCATCGAGCCGCGCGAGCCTCGAGGCGTCGGCACCGTTGGCGAGCGTCCACGGCGAGGTGCCGCAGCTGAGCGTCTCCCAGGCGGAATTGAGCAGCCCGATCCACAGGCCGTGCTTGAAGGCGGGCTTGAAGTTGCGCACGCGCTTCAGCTCCCGTCCGCCCTCCGAGGCGCGCCAGCGCGCGTCGAAGCCGGCGGCCGAGCCGGTCTCGGCGAAGTGCGCCCCGGCGAGCGTGCCGGAGCGTATCGCCTGGTGCACGCCCTTGATCTTGGCGAAGTTGAGCGTGCCGCCGGCATCGCCGACCAGGATTGCGCCCGGCATCTCGAGCGTCGGCGTCGACTGCCAGCCGCCCGCGGCGATGGCGCGGGCGCCGGCCGAGACGATCTCCCCGCCCGCGAGCAGCGGCCTGACGCGCGGGTGGTTCTTGAATTGCTGAAAGGCCTCGAAAGGCTGCAGGCGCGGATCGCGATAGTCGAGTCCGACGATGTAGCCGACGTACACGCGGTCGTTGTCGAGGTGGTAGAGGAAGCTGCCGGCATAGGTGCGCGCATCCGCCGGCCAGCCGAGCGCATGCTCGATGCGCCCCGGGCGCACGCGCCCCGGCGGCAGCTGCCACAGCTCCTTGTAGCCGAGCGCGAATGTCTGCGGGCAGTGACCGCGGGCGAGATCGAACTTCGCGATGAGCTGCTTGGCGAGCGAGCCGCGCGCGCCCTCCGCGAGCACCGTGAGCGGCGCGCGAATCTCCACGCCGGCGGCGAAGTTCGGCCCCGGCCGGCCGTCGCGGTCGAGCCCCATGTCGCCGCTGCGCACGCCGCACACCGCGCCGGCGCCGTCGAACAGTGCTGCGGCCGCGGCGAATCCCGGAAACACCTCGACACCGAGCGCCTCGGCCTTGCTCGCGAGCCACGGCGTCAGCTGCCCGAGCGAGACGATGAAGTTGCCGTGGTTGTCGAACGGCGTGCCGTGGATCAGCGAGCGCGGCAGCAGCCTCAGCAGCAGATCCGGCACCGGCCGGAACGAGCCCGAGCGCGTGAGAATGCGGAAATCGTCCTCGGCGGCCGGCACCTTCATGCCGGGATACTCCGCGCGCCACTCCGGCAGCAGCTGCTCGAGGGGCCCGGGCTCGAGCACCGCGCCCGAGAGCGAGTGCGCGCCCACCGCGGACGCCTTCTCGAGCACGCACACGCCGAGCGCGGGCTTGAGCTGCTTGAGGCGGATCGCGCAGGCGAGTCCCGCCGGACCCGCTCCGACGATCACGACGTCGTACTCGAGACGCTCGCGCTCGATGCCGCCGGCTGCGTTGCTGTCGTCGCTCAAGGCTACTTGGGCTGCATGCGGATCGCGCCGTCCAGGCGGATGGTGGTCCCGTTCAGCATGGTGATCTCGAACACCGAGGCGACTAGCTGCGCGAACTCCTCCGGCCGGCCGAGGCGCGCCGGAAAGGGCACCTGGGCGGCGAGGGAGTCCTGCACCTCGGGCGGCATGCCCTCCATCATCGGGGTGTGGAATATGCCGGGTGCGATCGCCACGCAGCGGATGCCGAAGCGCGCGAGCTCCCGGGCAATCGGCAGCGTCATGCCCGCCACCGCCGCCTTGGTGGCCGAGTAGGCCGCCTGACCGATCTGGCCCTCGAAGGCGGCGATCGAGGAGGTATGGATCAGCAGGCCGCGTTCCCCGTCGGGTCCGGCGGGGTTGCTCTGCATGAGGCCCGCCGCTGCCTTGTCGCACAGGAAAGTGCCGATCAGGTTGATGTGGATCACCTTGCTGAAGAACTCGCCGGCCATCGGGCCGGTCTTGCCGAGCATCCGCCCGGCGCCGATGACGCCGGCGCAGTTCACCAGCAGGTTGAGGCCGCCGAGGCGCGCGGCCGCCGTCTCCATCGCCGCGTTGACCTCGGCCTCGGCGGGGACGTCGCAGCGCACGAAGCCGCCGCGGGGCCCGAGCGCCGCAGCCGCCGCCCGGCCCGGCCCTTCCTGCACATCGAGGATGACCACGCTGCCGCCGGCAGCGCTCACGTGGCGCGCGACCGCGAGCCCGAGTCCCGAAGCCCCGCCGGTGACGACGGCGCGCGCTTCCCGGATCTTCATGCGCCCCCCCCTCGAGGCTCAGGCGTTGCCGGTGAGCTCGATCGCCACCGCCACCGCTTCGCCCCCGCCGATGCACAGCGAGGCGATGCCGCGCCGACCCGCGCGCCGGCGCAGCGTGTGGATCAGCGTGGTGAGGATGCGCGCGCCGGTGGCACCGATCGGGTGGCCGAGCGCGCAGGCGCCACCGTTGACGTTGACGCGCGCGTGATCGATGTCGATGTCGCGCATCGCCGCCATGGTCACCACCGCGAAGGCCTCATTGATCTCGTAGAGGTCGGCATCGTGCGGCTTCCAGGAGAGCTGGGTGAGGACCTTGCGGATCGCGCCGACCGGCGCGGTGGTGAACCATTCCGGCTCCTGCGCGTGACTCGCCCAGGCGAGCACGCGCGCGAGCGGCTTGAGTCCACGCGCCGCGGCCTTCGCGGCACTCATCACCACCAGCGCGGCGGCGCCGTCGGAGATGGAAGAGGAGCTCGCGGCGGTCACGGTGCCGTCCTTGTTGAAGGCCGGCTTCATGGTGGCGATCTTGCTCAGGTCGCAGGTCCCGGGCGTCTCGTCGCGGGCGATCACCGTGTCGCCCTTGCGTCCCTTGACGGTCACCGGGGTCACCTCCACGTCGAACTCCCCGGCTTCGAGCGCGCGCATGGCGCGCCGCACCGACTCGGTGGCGAAGGCATCCTGCTGGGCGCGCGTGAAACCGTAGCGCGCAGCGGTCGAATCGGCGAAACAGCCCATCGCCTTGCCGTCGAAGGGGCTCTGCAGGCCGTCGCGGATCATGTGGTCGATCACTTCCCCGTGACCCATGCGATAGCCGGTGCGCGCCTTGGGCAGCAGGTAGGGCGCGTTGCTCATCGATTCGAGACCGCCGGCGATCACGATCTCGGCCTGGCCGGCGCGGATCTGCTCGGCGGCGAGCATCACGGCCTTCAGTCCCGAGCCGCACATCTTGTTGACCGTCGTCGCCGGCACCGCGATCGGAACACCGGCGCCGAGCGCAGCCTGGCGTGCGGGGGCCTGGCCGAGCCCGGCCGGCAGGACGCACCCCATGATCACCTCCTGCGGCTCGCTCGCGCCGATGCCGGCCGCCTCGAGCGCGGCCTTGATCGCGGCGCTGCCGAGCTGCACGGCGCTGAGCGGTGACAGGGCGCCGAGGAACGCCCCGATGGGCGTGCGCTTGGCGGAGACTAGGACGACGTCTGGAACGGACATGGGAAGCCTCCTTGGAGGTGGTTTCAGCGGGCGACCCGCACCCGCCGACGCGCGGGGGTGCGCGCGGCCGACTCCGCGGCGCTGCGCGGACGCAGGCCGCCCTCGAAAACTGTGACGAACGCCGCGGCGATCTCGGCGCCGGTGAGCGACTGGTTCTCACGATACCAGTGTGCGATCCAGTTGAGGGCCCCGGCGAGGGCGAATGCCGTCATCTTCGGATCGCAGGGCTGGATCGAGCCGTCCTGTACGCCCTCGCGGATGAGGCGCCGGATGCCCTGATCGATCTCGGACTTGAGCGCCTTGATGTGGCGGCTCATGGCGGGCGGGAGGTCCTGGTCCTCGGCCCGCACCATGCACCAGCCGAACTCGGAGGCGACCGCCGCGCCGTAGTGCCGCAGCACCGCGCTCAGCCGCTCGCGCGCGCAGGTCCGCAGATCCCTCACGTCGCGGAACGCGGCGCGGATCGGCTCGACCCCGGCGAGGAAGCACTGGAACAGCAGCTGCTCCTTGTTGCTGACGTAGTAGTACACCGTCGGTTTGGTGACGGCGAGCTGGGCGGCGATGTCGTCGAGCGAGGTGTTGTGATAACCCTTGCGATTGAAGGCGCGCGCTGCCGCACGGATCACCGCCTCGCGCTTGACTTCGCGGTCGCGGCGCCGCTCGCGGCTCGCCCGCCACGGCGAGCCGCCGGCGGCCGGATACCGGCCTGCGGCGGAGGGGCTGGCGCGGCGGTTGTTCATAGGTGCACGGAGTATTATACGGGCGCTGCCGGCGCCCGCGTGACTGGGTAGGAAAACCTACTCGCGGGTAATACAGTCGGTGCGCGAACAGGATCAGGTACCGCCAGCGAGACCACCATGAATGCCCCCCTCAAAGGCGCCAGCCCCGCCGCCAGCGACGCCCAGGCGCAGGCGCGGCCGCCGCTGCGCTTCGTGTCGGCCGCCTCGCTGTTCGACGGTCATGACGCCGCCATCAACATGATCCGGCGCCTGCTGCAGGCCCGCGGTGCGGAGGTGGTGCATCTCGGCCACAACCGCAGCGTCGCCGACATCGTGCGGGCGGCGATCGACGAGGACGCCGACGCGATCGCGGTGAGCTCCTATCAGGGCGGCCACAACGAGTACTTCACCTACATGGTGGACATGCTGCGCGAGCGCGGCTGCCCGCACATCCGCGTGGTGGTCGGCGGCGGCGGCACCATCGCGCCGCACGAGATCGCGGCGCTCGAGCGTCACGGCGTGGAGAAGATCTACACGCCCGAGGACGGGCGCCGGCTCGGGCTCGCGGGCATGATCGACGACGTGTTCCGGCGCGTCGCGGCGGCGCGCAGGCCGGCGTACGAGTTCCGGCCGCTGAATGCGCGCGACCACGCGCAGATCGCCCGCACCATCTCGGTGCTGGAAGGCGCGGCCGGCGCCGCAGCCGAAGCCGAGCAGATCCGCCGGGCGCTGGCGCGCTCGCGCCGCAAGGCCCCGGTGATCGGCATCACCGGGCCGGGCGGGGCGGGCAAGTCGAGTCTCACCGACGAGCTGCTGGCGCGCCTCACGCGGCAGTTCCCGCCGGCGCAGATCGCGGTGGTGGCGATGGATCCGACGCGCCGCCGCAGCGGCGGCGCACTGCTCGGCGACCGCATCCGCATGAACAGCCTGTCCGCCGACAACGTGTTCATGCGCTCGCTCGCCACGCGCCGCGCGCACCTCGCCACCGCCGCGGTGCTCAAGGAGGTGGTCGAGCTCTACCGCGCCTGCGGCTTCGACCTGGTGCTGGTCGAGACCGCCGGCACCGGGCAGTCGGACACCGAGATCGTCGATCTCGTCGACCTGTCGCTGTACGTCATGACGGGCGAGTACGGGGCCGCCAGCCAGCTCGAGAAGATCGACATGCTCGACTACGCCGACTTCATCGTGCTCAACAAGAGCGAGAAGCGCGGCGCGGCCGACAGTCTGCGGGACGTGCGCAAGCAGTGGCGGCGCAACCATCCCGAGCGCGGCCGGCTCGCCGACTCGGAGCTGCCCGTATTCCCGACCATCGCCAGCCGCTTCAACGACCCGGGCGTGAACCGCCTGTTCGGCGCGGTCTGTGCCGCACTCGCCGGCAAGCGCATCGGCAGCTTCCGCTGGAACCTCGCCGATCCCGGTCCCACCGAGCTCGCCCCTCCCGCGCCGCTCATCCCCGGGGCGCGCACCCGCTACCTGGCGGACATCGCCCAGGCCGGGCGCGCCGCCCGGGCGCGCGCCGAGGAGCAGGCCGACGCGGCGCGACGGGCCCACGGCCTGCACGAGTCGCTGAAGGCGCTGAAGGATGCGCGCCTGCCGGCCCCGCTCGAGCCTTACCCCAGGGAGGCCCTCGAGGACCGCACGGCGGATGCCACCCGGCACGAGCTGCGCGCGGCGTACAACCGCGCGCTCGAGGAAATCGGTGCGGAGGGTGTGAGCGAGCTCAAGGCGTGGCCGGAGCGGATGCGCTCGGCCACCGACGCCACTTATTCCTACCGCGTGCGCGAGCGCGTGGTGAAGGGAGACAACTACACCGAGAGCCTGGCGCGCTCACGCATACCGAAGCTCGCCGTGCCCGCCTGGCGCGACTGGGGCGAGGTGCTGCGCTTCATCCTCATGGAGAACCTGCCGGGCTCCTACCCCTACACCGGCGGCGTCTATCCCTACCGGCGCGAGGAGGAGGATCCGACCCGCATGTTCGCCGGCGAAGGCGGGCCGGAGCGCACCAATCGCCGCTTTCACTACCTCGCGCACGGTCACGGCGCGGCGCGGCTGTCGACCGCTTTTGATTCGACCACCCTCTACGGCGAGGACCCCGACACGCGTCCCGACATCTACGGCCGCACCGGGAATTCCGGGGTCTCGATCGCGACGCTCGACGACATGAAGAAGCTCTACTCGGGCTTCGATCTGTGCGCGCCGACGACCTCGGTGTCGATGACCATCAACGGACCGGCGCCGATGCTGCTCGCGATGTTCATGAATACCGCGGTCGACCAGCAGGTGGAGCGCTACCTGCGCAGCGAGGGCCGCTGGGACGCAGCCCAGCGCCGCATCGCCGCGCGCCACGCGGCGCTGCCCGGGGTGGCGCCGCCCGCCTACAAGGGCGCGCTGCCCCCGCACCACGACGGCTCGGGTCTGGCGCTGCTCGGAGTGACGGGCGAGGAGCTGCTCGAGCGCGAGGTCTACGAGCGCATCCGCGCGGCGACGCTCGAGGCGGTACGCGGCACGGTGCAGGCCGACATCCTCAAGGAGGATCAGGCGCAGAACACCTGCATCTTCTCCACCGAATTCGCGCTGCGCATGATGGGCGACGTGCAGCAGTACTTCACCGAACGCCGGGTGCGCAACTTCTACTCGGTATCGATCTCCGGGTATCACATCGCCGAGGCCGGCGCCAATCCGCTATCGCAGCTCGCCTTCACGCTTGCCAACGGCTTCACCATCGTCGAGTACTACCTGGCGCGCGGCATGAAGATCGATGACTTCGCGCCCAATCTGTCGTTCTTCTTCTCCAACGGCATGGACCCCGAGTACGCGGTCATCGGCCGGGTCGCACGCCGCATCTGGGCGCGCGCCATGCGCGATCGCTACCAGGCCGGCGCGCGCAGCCAGATGCTGAAATACCACGTGCAGACCTCGGGCCGCAGCCTCCATGCCCGCGAGATCTCCTTCAACGACATCCGCACCACGCTGCAGGCGCTGTACGCGCTGTTCGACAACTGCAACAGCCTGCACACCAACGCCTACGACGAGGCGCTCACCACGCCCACCGAGGAGAGCGTACGCCGGGCGGTGGCCATCCAGCTGATCATCAATCGCGAGCTGGGTCTCAACAAGATCCAGAACCCGTGGCAGGGCTCGTTCGCGATCGAGTACCTCACCGACCTGGTGGAGGAGGCGGTGTACCGCGAGTTCGAGGCGCTGTCGGAACGCGGCGGCGTGCTCGGTGCCATGGAGACCATGTACCAGCGCGGCAAGATCCAGGAGGAATCCCTCTACTACGAGACCCGCAAGCACGACGGTTCGCTGCCGCTCGTCGGCGTCAATACCTTTCTCTCCGGGACCGACGGCGCCGCGGAGCACGCCGAGGCGCACCTCATCCGCTCCACCGCCGAGGAGAAGCAGGATCAGGTGGCGGCGGGGCGCGCCTTCCCGGCGCGCACCGCCGAGCGCTCCCCGGCGGCGCTGGCCTCGCTGCAGCGTGCCGCCGCCGGCGGCGGCAACGTGTTCGCCGAGCTCATGGAGTGCGTCAAGGTCTGCTC
>DASSQU010000279.1:0-7152 GCA_035702325.1 Steroidobacteraceae bacterium | reverse complement strand
CGGGGCCGATGATCGTGAGCGCCACGCGCTCGGCGGCGGCGAGCCGCACCAGGCCGGCGATGTCCGCGGCAGCCACCGCGACATTGCGCACCCCGCTCTCGGTGGCGGTGCCGGCGTTCCCGGGCGCCACCAGCACCTCGGCGACGCGCGGCGAGGCGGCGCATTTCCACGCGAGCGCATGCTCGCGGCCGCCGCCGCCGACGATCAGTACTTTCATCAGTGCCGGAAATGGCGCATGCCGGTGAACACCATGGCGATGTCGTGCTCATCGGCGGCGGCGACGACCTCGGCGTCGCGCACGCTGCCGCCCGGCTGGATGACCGCGCGCACGCCGAAGCCGGCGACGACGTCGAGATTGTCGCGGAAAGGGAAGAATGCGTCCGAGGCCATGACGGCGCCGGCGACGGCGAGGCTGGCGTCGGCCGCCTTCATGGCGGCGAGGCGGGTCGAGTAGACACGGCTCATCTGGCCGGCGCCGATGCCGATGGTGGCGCGATCGCGCGCCAGCACGATGGCGTTCGATTTGACGAACTTGGCGACCGCCCAGGCGAATTCCAGGTCGGCGAGCTCGGTCGCGGTCGGCTTGCGGCGCGTCGGCACGGCCAGCTCGCCCGCGGGCAGGCCTTCGAGATCGCGCGACTGGGCGAGTAGTCCGCCGGTGACGCTGCGGAACTCGAGGGCGGCGCCCGCAGCGCCGCCGAGGTCCCCGAGCGCGAGCACGCGCACGTTGGGCCGGGCCTGGAGAACAGCCGCGGCATCCGCGCCCACCGCGGGCGCCGCCAGCACCTCGACGAACTGCCGCCCGGTGATGGCGCGCGCGGTGGCGCCATCGAGCTGGCGGTTGCAGGCGATGATGCCCCCGTATGCCGAGGTCGGATCGGTGCGGTACGCCTGCTCGTAGGCCTCGAGCAGCGTGGACGCGACCGCGACCCCGCAGGGGTTGGCATGCTTGACGATGACGCAGGCGGGCTCGCGGAACTGCCGCACGCACTCGATGGCCGTGTCGGCGTCCGCGATGTTGTTGAAGGACAGCTCCTTGCCCTGCAGCACCTGGGCGGTGGCGATGCTGGCGCCGAGCGCGGCCGGATCGCGGTAGAAGGCGGCGAGCTGATGGGGATTCTCCCCATAGCGCAGCTGCCGTACCTTGTCGAAGACCAGCGCGAGCGTCGCCGGGAAGGGCGCGCCCGGCTGCCGCGCGGCGAGGTATGCGGCCACCATGGCATCGTAACGGGCGGTATGGGCGAACGCCTTGGCTGCAAGCCGCGCACGCGTCGCGGGATCGCTGCCGCCCTGGTGCCGGTCGAGCTCCCCGAGCAGCAACGGGTAGTCCGCGGGGTCGACCACGACGAGTACCGACTCGTAGTTCTTGGCCGCGGCGCGCAGCATTGCCGGGCCACCGACGTCGATGTTCTCGACCGCCTCGAGGTGGCTGGCATCCGTGCGCGCCACGGTCGCGGCGAACGGGTAGAGATTGACCACCAGCAGGTCGATCGGCTCGATGCCGTGCCGGGCCATGACCGCCTCGTCGACGCCCCGGCGGCCGAGCAGCCCGCCGTGGATCCGCGGGTGCAGCGTCTTCACCCGTCCGGCCATGATCTCCGGAAAGCCGGTGTAGTCGGCGACTTCGCGCACGGTGAGGCCGTTGGCGGCGAGCAGCCGCGCCGTGCCGCCGGTGGACAGCAGTTCGACGCCGCGACCGGCCAGCGCGCGCGCCAGCTCGATGAGGCCGGTCTTGTCGGAGACCGAGAGCAGGGCGCGTCGTACCGGCGGCGACATGGGTTCAGCCCCTCGTGGGCGACGAAGCGGCCCGCGGCGCCGCGCGATACCCGAGCCTTCAGGTGCCCGCAAGTCCGAGCTGCTTGAGCTTCTTGCGCAGCGTGCCGCGGTTGATGCCGAGGATCCCGGCAGCACGGCTCTGGTTGCCCTGCGCGTAGTCGAGCGCCGCGCGAAACAGCGGTTCCTCGACCTCGCGCAGCACCAGATCGTAGAGGTGCGCGGGCCGATGGCCGTTCAGGCTGGTGAAGTAGTCGTTGAGCGCGCGCTCGGCGTGATTGCGCAGCGGCAGCTCGCGGCCGTTCACCCTGGCGGCGGCGGCGGCATCTCGAGCCCGACCCTTCTTCCTAGCCGTCATGTGCCACCCCCCGGAAAATACCGTTCGTCAGGCCGCTAGCGCGGCCTCGCCCACCCAGCTGTCGAAATGCTTGAGCGCCTGCGCGAACTGTGCGGCGGTATTCGCTGCCCCCAGCAGATCCCGGCGAGCCTGCTCCGGCTCGCCGAGCAGCTGCTCGCAATACCAGCCGAGATGTTTGCGCGCGATCCGGACCCCGCTGTCCTCGCCGTAGAACAAGTACACGGACTCGAGATGCGCGAGAATGATATCACGCAGCTCGGCGCGCAGAAGTGTCCGCGTCGCAAAACCGCCGTGGAGCTCGGCGTTGACAGCGCCGAATATCCAGGGCGCACCGTGACTCGCGCGGCCGATCATTACGCCGTCCGCGCCGGTGAAATCAAGCACCTCGCGAGCTTTTTTCGGCGCGGTGATATCTCCGTTCGCGAACACCGGAATGCGCACGCGCGCCTTGATGGCGCGGATCGTGTGGTACTCCGCCGTTCCCTGGTAGAAGTCCGCGCGCGTGCGCCCGTGCACCGCGAGCGCGGCACAGCCGCAGGCCTCGGCGATGCAGGCGATGTTTACGCCGTTGCGGTGCGCGGGGTCCCAGCCGGTGCGGATCTTGAGCGTGACGGGCACGTCGACCGCATTCACGACCGCCTCGAGGATGCGCGCCACCAGCGGCTCGTCCGTGAGCAGCGCCGAACCGCACAGCCGGCCGCAGACCTTCTTGGCCGGACAACCCATGTTCAGGTCGATGATCTGCGCGCCGAGCGCGACGTTGAGGCGCGCGGCTTCGGCGAGCGCCGCGGGGTCGGCTCCGGCGAGCTGCACCACGCGCGGCTCGGGCTCGCCCTCGTGGTTCATGCGGTGACGCGACTTGGACGTAGTCCACAGCCGGGTGTCCGAGGTCAGCATCTCGGAGGCTGCCAGCCCGGCGCCGAGCCTGCGGCACAGGATGCGGAACGGCCGATCGGTCACGCCGGCCATGGGCGCCAGCACCGCCGTAGAGGGCAGCAGGTAGGGACCTATCCGCACGCGTGGCCCCGGGGCTAGCGGACGCTCGCGTCGCCCGCGCAGGTGATGGCGCCGCCGCTCACCGGCAGGCAGGCGTCGAGCTCGAAGCCCACGGCATTGGTGCCCGGATCGACGAAGGTCATCTGTGCGTCGACGCGTTCGTCGGCCGACATCAGCGCGCCCGCCGGGACACGCCGCAGGTACTCGCGCGGCTGCACGTCGCGCGAGGCGATGCGGTTCCCGAAGCGATCCTGCAACGTGACGCGCAGCAGCGGTAACGGCTGAGGCCGCGTCGCCGCGTTGCGCACACTCGCGCGCACGGTGATCCGCCCGGCGCTGGCCGCATCCGCTGCCGCGCCGAGCTGGCGGACGTCATAGGCGTGCAGATCCCAGCGCGGCGCGAGCGGGACGCCGAGCGCCGCATAGAGCCGGGTGAGCGGACGGTTGTACCGCGGGTCGGTCGCGAGCGTATCGCGATGGTGGTTGAGGACCTGCGCCGCGAGGGTGAACACGAGCAGCGCCGCCCCGAACCCCCAGGCGAGCGTGACGCGCAGGTCCACGGGCTCGAGCGCGCCCCCGGGACGCAGCCGCGCCAGCACCGCCTCGGCCGGGGCTTGCGGGCGCGGATGAGGGTGGACCGGGGCGGGCTCGGGCGGACCGGGCGCAGCGGGCGGGTGCGGCGGAGAAGGTGAGGCTTCGGCGGGCGGCCGGACGTGCTGCTGCCGGCGTGGTGGCGATGAAGCGGCCGGCGGCGCCCGGGGTGCGGGGGCAGGCGGCGGCACAGGTGCCGGCGCAGGTTCCGCGGCGACCGGTTCCACCGGTGGCGCGAGCGGCCCGGCGGGTGGCGCCGGTGGGCCGCCGCCGGCGGGCCGGCTGCCGCTGGCGCCGACATCACCGAGCACGATGTCGGCGAGCAGCTGGGCGTCGAGCTCCACGTCGACCTGCCCGTCATCGCTCCCGAGCGAGGGCTCCGGCGCGGGTGGCGCTGGCGTCACCGGCGCGGGCGGGGCCGGCTTCGCCAGCTCGCCCGGCTGCCGCGCCGCCGGCGCAGGCGACTGCACGCCCGGCGCAGGCGCCGTCCCCTCCTGGTTCGCCACGACCAGGGACTTGAACGAGCCGGTCGCAGCGGTCCACTGCGGATTGGGCGGCGGCTTGAGGAACACCGAGGCCACGTCGGTCTTCTCGGGATTGAATTCCAGCGCCTCCTCCGGGATCGCGTCGTCGTCGGAAGTGCCCGGCGGGGCGCTCGCGGGCTCGGCCTCGGCGCGCGCGGGCGGCAGCGGGGCGGGGGCCGCGGCTTCCTCAGGCGCTGCGGCCGGGGCGGGCGTCTCGGACGCGGGGGCCGCCGGCTCCTCGGGTGGCGGTCGCGCAGTCGGCTCGGCGGCGGCGCTCGCCGCGTGCCGCTCCTCGCTGAGCTGGGCGAGGGCGTTGAACACACTCGAGCAGCGGCCGCATCGCACGTAGCCCTGCGCCACGCGCAGATCCGCGGCGGTCACGACCAGAGTCAGAGCGCACTTCGGGCAGACTGTGAACATCGGGCGACCCGCAATGTCGGCACCTCAGCGACGGCGCCCGCAAAGGCAGACCCAATCCTCACGCTCGCCGTATCGGACGATATCAAAGCACGCGGCGTAAGCTCCTGTCACGTCGGCGACTTCGTGCTGCATCAGCCCGGCGAGCACCACCTGGCCGGCGCGCCGCACCCGCGCCGCGAAGGCATCGGCGAGTGCGCACAGGGGGCCCGACAGGATGTTGGCGAGCAGCACATCGACCCCGCGCGGCAGGGCGGCCTCGCTGGCGTGAATGCGCACGATATCCGCAACCCCGTTCGCCGCGGCGTTGGCGCGCGTCGCGATGAGCGCCTGGGGATCGATGTCGAAGCAGTGCACCTCCGCGGCCCCGAGCCGCGCGCTGGCGAGCGCGAGCACCCCCGAGCCGCAACCGTAGTCGATCACCCGGGCGCCGTGCTCGAGATGGCCGTCGAGCCAGCCGAGGCACAGCGCCGTGCTCGGGTGTGTTCCGGTGCCGAAGGCGAGTCCCGGGTCGAGGGTCACGACCACCGCGCCCGCAGCGGCGACGCGCTCGTGGCGCGGGCACACCCACAGCCGCTCCCCGAAGCGCAGGGCGTGAAAACCCTCGAGCCACACCCGTTCCCAGACGCGCTCGGGAAGCGCTCGCGCATCGATGAGCCCGGGATCGAGGCCGACGGCCGCGGCGAGCGTCGCGCAGAGCGCGCGCGCCTCGCCCGCATCGACGAACAGCGCGCTGAGACGCGTCGCCGGCCACAGCCGCAGCTCCCCCGGCAGCGGCTCGAGTACCGGGTCGTCGCCCGCGTCGGCGAAGGTCACCGCGGCTGCGCCGCAGGCAAAGCAGGCTGCCTCGGCACGCTGCGGATCGAGCGCACCGAGCTCGAAGGACAGTTCGACGTGCATCGGCCGATTATGGGCCGGCAACAGCCGCGCCTCTTGCCGGCGGGGCCGATTCCGCCGGGCGGGGCGCCCGGCGCCGGCCCGCGGGCGCTTTCGCCCGGTCAACGAAGCCCCAGCCGCCGCTCGAGGTAGTGGATGTCGGTGCCGCCCTTCTGGAAGGCGGCGTGGTTGCAGATCTCCTGATGCAGCGCCACGTTGGTGCGGATACCCTCGATCACCATTTCCGCCAGCGCGTTCTTCATGCGCGCGATGGCGGTCTCGCGCGTGTCGCCGTGTGCGATCACCTTGGCGATCAGCGAGTCGGAGTAGGGCGGCACGTTGTAGCCGGAGTACACGTGGCTGTCGACGCGGATGCCGGGCCCCCCGGGGGCGTGCCACAGGCGGATGGGTCCCGGCGAGGGCATGAAGGTCTTAGGGTCCTCGGCGTTGATGCGGCACTCCATCGCATGCCCGCGGATCTGCACGTCGCTCTGCGTATAGGGCAGCCGCTCGCCGCCGGCGATCAGCAGCTGCGCCTTGACCAGGTCGATGCCGGTGATGAGTTCGGTGACCGGATGCTCGACCTGGATGCGGGTGTTCATCTCGATGAAGAAGAACTCGCCGTCCTGGTACAGGAACTCGAGGGTACCGGCGCTGCGGTAACCGACCGCGCGGCAGGCCTCGACGCAGCGCTCACCCATGAAGCGGCGTTGCCGCAGCGTGATGCCGGGAGCGGGCGCCTCCTCGAGCACCTTCTGGTGGCGACGCTGCATGGAGCAGTCCCGCTCGCCGAGGTGGATGACGTTGCCGTGCGCGTCGCCGAGCACCTGGAACTCGATGTGGCGCGGACGGTCGAGAAATTTCTCCATGTACACCTGATCGTTGCCGAAGGCGGCGCGCGCCTCCGCGCGGGTGATGCCGACGGCGTTGAGGAGCGAGGCCTCGCTGTGCACCACGCGCATACCGCGCCCGCCGCCGCCGCCCGACGCCTTGATGATCACCGGATAGCCGAGGTCGCGCGCGATGCGCAGGTTCTCGTCCGCGTCCTCCCCCAGCGGGCCGTCGGAACCCGGCACACAGGGCACGCCGTGCGACTTCATCACGCGGATGGCCGACACCTTGTCGCCCATGGTGCGGATGGTTTCGGCCTTGGGGCCGACGAATACGAAGCCGCTGTTTTCGACCCGCTCGGCGAAATCGGCATTCTCGGAGAGGAAGCCGTAGCCGGGGTGGATCGCCACCGAGTCGGTCACCTCGGCAGCCGAGATGATCGCCGGCATGTTGAGGTAGCTCGCCAGCGAGGCTGGCGGACCGATACACACCGATTCGTCCGCGAGCAGCACGTGCTTCAGGGTGTAGTCGGCGGTGGAGTGCACCGCCACCGTCTTGATCCCGAGCTCGCGGCACGCGCGCAGGATCCGCAGGGCGATCTCGCCGCGATTGGCGATGACGAGTTTCTCGATCATGTCGGGGTTATTCGATGACGAACAGCGGCTGGCCGAACTCCACCGGGTCGCCGTTGCGCGCCATGATCGAGGCGATCCGTCCGGCCTTGTCGGCCTCGATCTGGTTCATCATCTTCATCGCCTCGATGATGCACAGCACCTGGCCGACCTT
>DASSQU010000278.1:0-6634 GCA_035702325.1 Steroidobacteraceae bacterium | reverse complement strand
CTCGCCGGGGCGCGCGCCGCGTCCGGCACGCCCGGCCACCTGCACGATGGTCTGCGCCAGCCGCTCGGGAGCCCGGAAGTCGCAGCTGAACAGTCCCTGGTCGGCATTCAGGACCACGACCAGCGTCACGTTCGGGAAGTGGTGTCCCTTGGTGACCATCTGGGTGCCGACCAGAATGCGCGCCTGCCCTTCCGACATGCGGCGCACGACCGCCTCGAGATCGCCGCGCCGGCGCACCACGTCGCGGTCGAGACGCGCGACGGCGTGCTGTGGAAAGCGCGCCGCGAGCGCCGCCTCGACCCGCTCCGTGCCCTGGCCCACGGGCTTGACCGCGAAACCGCACTGCGGGCAGCGCTGCGGCAGCGGCGCATCGGCGCCGCAGTGATGGCAGCGCAGTCGCCCGGCGCCGAGGTGCACCGTGAGCCGTGCGTCGCACTCGCGGCACGGAGCGATCCAGCCGCAGGCGGTGCACAGCAGCGTCGGCGCCCAACCGCGCCGGTTCAGGAACACCAGCACCTGGCCTTCCCCGGCGAGATGCCGCTCGATGGCGTGCAGCGCCGGGGTCGAGAGCCCCGACTCCATCGCACTGGTGCGCAGATCGATCAGCGCGAGCTGCGGCGCGCCCGGCCCGATGCGGTGCTCGAGCCGCAGCCGCGTGTAGCGGCCGGTCGCGGCGTTGTGCAGCGTCTCGAGCGAGGGCGTCGCCGAGCCGAGCAGCACCGGGACCCGCGCGGCATGGGCGCGCACCACGGCGAGGTCGCGCGCCGAGTAGCGCAGCGCTCCCTCGTGCTGCTTGAACGAGCCGTCGTGCTCCTCGTCTACCACGATGATCCCGAGCCCGGGCACCGGGGCGAACACCGCCGAGCGCGTGCCGAGCACGATGCGGGCACGCCCGCTCCAGGCGTCACGCCAGGCTGCAAGCCGCTCCTGATCGGCGAGCGCGGAGTGGAGCACCGCGATCGGCGCGTCGAAGCGCTCGCGGAAGCGGCCGACCAGCTGTGGCGTGAGACCGATCTCCGGCACCAGCACGAGCGCAGCGCCGCCGCGCGCGATGACCCGTTCGGTGAGCCGCAGGTACACCTCGGTCTTGCCGCTGCCGGTGACGCCCTGCAGCACGAAGGCGCCGTATGATC
Source organism: Steroidobacteraceae bacterium (assembly GCA_035702325.1). Classification (GTDB taxonomy): domain Bacteria; phylum Pseudomonadota; class Gammaproteobacteria; order Steroidobacterales; family Steroidobacteraceae; genus 13-2-20CM-66-19. The sequence goes on along the minus strand of DASSQU010000278.1, from coordinate 5,501 downwards.
CGAGCGAGGCCGCGACGCGTCCGACCGCATCGGCCTGCTCCGGGCGCAGGGCGGGTCCGTCCGTACGCAGCCGCGCGGATGCTGCGGCGAGCGGGCGCTCGACCGGCGCGCGTGACAGCCAGCCGCGCCGCGCGAGCGAGCGGGCTGCTTCGCGCCAGGACCCGAAGTCGGCGCCGAGGACCTGCGCACTCGCGCCGCCGCGCTCGCGCAGGAATCCGAGGAGTGCGCGCTGCCGGGGTGCGCGCCGCGGCTCGCCGCAATCGACCGCCGCGGCGCCCTCCGCCGTGACCGCCCAGTGCTCCTCCGTCGCGATCAGCGGTGCCCCGCGGCGCAGCGCCCGGGGCAGGGCCCCCGCGAAGACTTCCCCGGGCGGGTGATGGTAGTAAGCCGCCGCCCACTCGAGCAGCGCGAGCACGGACGCATCGAGCGCCGGCCGGGCATCGAGCACCTCGAGGATCGGCTTGAGGCGCTCAGGCGGCAGCTCGGAACCGTCCGCCATAGCCGCGAGGACGGCGATCAGACGCCGGCGGCCGAACGGGACGCGCACCCGCATGCCGGGCACGAGCCCCGGGGGCGCTCCCGCGGCGGTCGGCGGGAGGTAGTCGAACAGGCGCCGCAGCGGCGTGTCGATCGCCACCCGGAAGACTTTGGGCACAGGTCTCACTCGCGTTAAATCAGTGACTTGCGCCTGCGGGAAGCGTCAACCTGCGGACGCGGGCGCGCGTTATACAGGCCATGCCCGAGTTTGCTACGCTCGCGTCGCCTTATAGCATGCCGGCCGCTTTACACGGCGACGTGGACCTGACGGATCCCGAAGAGCAGACCCGATCCCGCGCACTGAACCAGTTCCTGGCCGGCGTGGAACTCAAGGCATTCAAGATCGCTCAGGCAGCGCTGCGGCACGAGGACGACGCGCTCGATGCGGTGCAGGACGCGATGCTGCAGCTCGCCCGCGCCTATGCGCAGCGCCCGGCGGAGGAGTGGAAGCCGCTCTTCTACCGGATACTCGAGAACCGCATCCGCGACATGCAGCGCCGGCGCACCGTGCGGGGCCGGGTGATGGCCTGGCTCCCCTCGCGCAGCGACGACGATGACGAGGAGCCCGACCTGATCGCGCAGGCGGCGAGCCCCGAGCCGCAGCCCGTGCGCCGGCTCGAGCTCGACGAGGCGATCAAGGCGCTCGAGCAGGCGCTCCAGGCGCTGCCGCGGCGCCAGCAGCAGGCCTTCCTGTTGCGTACTCTCGAGGGTCTCGACGTGGCCGGCACGGCGCTCGCCATGGGATGCTCGGAGGGCAGCGTCAAGACCCATTACTTTCGCGCGGTGCAGGCACTGCGCGCCCAGCTCGGAGAGCTCTACCTATGAGCCCCGCGGACGATGAAGCGATGACACGGTTCGAGCGCCATGCACGGGCGGTGCTCGCGGAGAGTCTGCTGCGCATCGACGGGCGCAGCCGCTCGCGCCTCAACCAGGCGCGCCAGGCGGCGCTCGCGCGCGCGCGCGCACCGCGGCGCGCGTGGTGGCGGAGTCTCGCGCTGATGCCGGCCGCCGGCGCGATGGCCGCCGCGCTGCTCGTCGCCGTGGTGCTGTGGCACCACGAGCCCGAGCGTGCGCTGCCGGCGATCGACCCGCAGCACGCGGCGGCTGAAGACATGGATCTGCTGACAGACAGCGACGCGCTCGACCTGGTGGAGGGATGGGACGGCCCCTTCTACGAGTGGGCGGCCGCACAATCCGATCCCAATGCCCAGAGTGACGGTTGATGTGGCTGCGCCGCGCCGCGGGAATCGGGGCGCTCGCCGCACTGGCGCTGGCGAGCGGCATCGGGCGCGGCGACGACGGGCACGCGGCGCCGCCGGAAACGCCGGGCGCGGGGCTGCTCGAGTTTCTCGGCAGCGTCGACCGTCTCTCCGAGGTCAACCCGGACTACCTGAAGGAGGCCGACCCGGCGCGGGCCGGCAGGCCCGGGCCGATCCGCGCGGTGAAGGCGGGACAATCACCGCCGCAACCGCCCGTGCCGAGCGCCACGGGAGTAAAGAATAATGAGTAGGCGACGGCGTTCCCCGATCATCGCACTGGCGCTCCTCGCCACGCTCCCCGCCTTTGCCCAGGCGCCGCCGCCGGCGGCAGCGCCGCCGACGGCCGCCGCAGCTGCCCCCGCCCCGGCGCCGCTCACCTGGTCGAGTCTCTCCCCGCAGCAGCAGAAGCTGCTGGCGCCGCTCGGAGAGAAGTGGAGCAGCCTCCCGCCGCAGCGCCAGCAGGCGCTCGCGCGCGGCAGTGAGCGCTGGCTCGCGATGTCGCCCGAGCAGCGTGGCCAGGCGCGCGAGCGGTTCGCGCGCTGGCGCGCCCTGCCACCCGAGCAACGCCACGCGCTGCGCGAGCGATGGCAGAAGTTCCAGGCGCTGCCGCCGAGGGAGCAGGCGGCGGTGCGCGAGAACTTCCACCGCTTCCAGCAGCTGCCAGCGGCACGGCGCCAGATGCTGCGCCAGCAGTGGCGCAACGCCACCCCGGAGGAGCGCCAGCGCATGGTCGAGCACGCGCGCGAGGAGCGCATGAGACCCACGCCGCCGCGCCGCGGTCACTGACGCGGGACGACGCACCCGGCGCGCTGCACGGGCGCGAGCGCGATCCTCAGCCGGGACGTACCGGAATCGGCACGTTACACACGTCGACGCGCCCGGCGGGCACCTTGAACCATGCGTCGTGGCGGTTGCGGCGCGCCTCGACGTAGGCGGCAAAGGTCGCCGTGTCGGTACGCAGCTCGAGCAGCCGCGTGCGCTCGCTTTCCGGGACGTCGGCGGCAATGCGCACCGAGCGGATCGGGGTGCGCTCCCCGGGGTGCTGGTAGAAGCCGCGCTCGCCGTTGCCGCGCGGCATCACCGAGAGCAGCGCCATACCCTGCACGACCCGCCCGAGCAGCGTGACGTTGCGGTCGAGATGCCGCGGCGCCTGGCCGATCACCACGTACAGCTCGGTGCCGCCGCCGCTGTCGACGTCGTTGCCGCGCCCCGCGCCCACCATGCCGTAGCAGTGCACCAGCCAGGCGCGGCCGGTCTGCGGATCGGCGGCCACCGGGAAGCCGTCGACGAATCCGGCTTCGGGCGCGTAGGTGTCGGGGTCCGGCAGGCGCGTCAGGGCGAGCCCCCGCAGCGGACGCTCGAACTCCGCGGCGAGCGTGCGTTGCGCCTTGCCGACCGGCTTCCTGCCGTCGGGATCGCCCCATTGCACGACGTAGTTGTCCTGCGAGCGCACGATCGGCAGATCATCGAAGTAATGCGCGCGTGCCAGCGTCTCGACGTTCGCGGTCGTGCGCGGCGCGAACTGCGGCGCGAGCTCGATGATCACGCGCCCGGCGGGCAGCTCGAGATAGAGCGTGTTCTGCGGGTCGAGCGGGCGCCAGTCGGACGGCGCCGAGGCCGCGAGCACCTCGGCGGTCGTGAGCGCCCGGGAGGCGGGTGCGGTCGCGGGGGGTGCGGCGGGGGGCGCAGGGGCCGGCGCCGCCGGCAGGGTCGCCGCAAGGCACGCCGTGGCGGCGGCGGTGAGAGCCGCGCGCGCCCGGTGCGCCGCGCGGCGGGAGCGTAGTGCCTGGACCTGGATGCTCATCGGTCGGGCTCGTCGCAGTGGAACAGGTGCAGCATGCGGTGCAGGAGCGGGGCGAGCATGATGCCCGCGGTCAGGATGAATATCAGCCCGGCGTACAGCGCATAGCAGCCGGCAAACAGCTTACCCGCGGGCGTGAGCGGATTGTTCACCGGCCCCATCCCGCCGAGCAGCATCGCGGCGTTGAGGAACGCATCGCGCCACGCGAGGTGCTCGTAGTGCTGGTAACCGAGCATGCCGATCCACAGCGATACGGCGAGCAGCAGTGCGGCGAGGGCGAAGTGGCGCAGCAGCCGCGCGAGAAAGCGTCGTGGCAGGAGCGGCGGGGTGCGGCGATGCTCGTACATGGGGTGAGCCGCTGCACGCTCACGCCGCGCGCGTGAAGCCGTCGGGGCTCCAGTCCTCGCTGCCCACGCCATGGTGCACGAAGAACAGGCCGTCGGGATCGTAACGGTCCTTCACCGAGCGCAACCGCGGGTAGTTCGGCCCCCAGAAGGCCTGCTGCCACCTGGCGTTGAAATAGTTGCTCTCGGAGACGTAGGAGCCGGCGGCGGGCGCGAGCCTGCGCAGCTCGGCGGTGGCGAGGTCGATGGCGTGCGCGTCGCGGCGGGCCGCAGCGAGGTCCAGCGGCGGACGGTCCATTCCCGGATACGAGGCGCGCTCGCCGTCGGCGATGATCGCGAGCGCGAAGGCTTCGGACACGCCCGGATTGGTCGCGGTGTCGCGCGCCGCGGCGATCGCTGCGGAGGGGGCGCCGGCCAGCCCCTTGTTGAAATGCAGCCTGATCTGCTGGTAGCGGCTGCCCGCGAACAGCGCGTCGGCGAGGCGCCGCCGCTGATGCGGCTCGAGGAGCGAAGCCGGCAGCCACAGCGAGTCGTAGGCGTGGATGAAGGCGCCCACCTGCCCCTGATCGCCGTCCCACCAGCCGTGCCCGGCGGGAGCCCCGGGGCGTCGGTCCGCAATCATCGACGGATTGCCCGCGACGTCCCACCAGTGGCGCGCTGCCGTGGCGCGGGCGCCGAGCTCCCCGGTAACGGTAAAGTCCGCGGGAGCCGACCTGATCCACTCGAATAACGGCTGCCACACGCGGGGCGCCTGCTCGCGGTCGAGCGCCTGGCACACCATCGAGAGCTCCACGGTGTTGCCGGTCTGGATGTTCACCGCCTCGCCCCAGTGTGCATTGAGGAGGTCGGCGGCGTAGAAGTCGATGAAGCGCGCGAGCAGCTTGCGGAAGGCGTCGTCCGAGTTGGCCCTGATCCTGCCCCAGGCGGCGCCGAAGAATTCCGGCAGCTCGTGCGTGCGCAGCGTCAGGCGCGTGATGACGCCGAAGCTGCCGCCGCCGCCGCCCTTGAGCGCCCAGAACAGATCCGGATCGCTGCAGGCGTTCACGGTACGCACCCGTCCGTCGGCGGTGACCACCTGCGCTTCGAGGAGGCCGGACGCCGCCGTGCCGAAACGCTTGGAGAAGCTGCCGAAGCCGCCGCTCTGGACGAGGCCGGCGACGCCGACCGAAGTGCAGCCGCCGCCCTGCACGTAGCGGCCGGCTCCCTCGGTCACGGCGTGATAGAGATCGATCCACGTCGCCCCCGCCCCGCAGCTCACCGCCGGCACCGGCGCCACCCGGCCCGCGCAGCCGGCCGGGACGAACGCCTCGTGCAGCTTCACCTCGTTCATCGCGCGGGTCCACACCAGCAGCGAGTCCGGCGCGTTGGAGGTTCCCTGGTAGCTGTGGCCGCCCCCCTTGATCACCAGGCGCAGGTTGTTGTCGCGCGCAAAGTCGACCGCGGCGGCGACCGCGGCGCTGCTGCGCGCCTTGACGGCGTAGACGCTCGGCGCCGGCGTCCAGGCATCGAGCCATCCCGAGACCTGGGTGCCGGCGGGCTGGTCGCCGATGTAGAAGGGAT
>DASSQU010000277.1:0-3414 GCA_035702325.1 Steroidobacteraceae bacterium | reverse complement strand
TCCGCGCGGGTGGACGCCGCGGCGGGCGGCGCGTGGCGCCCCGGCCGCGCGCCCGCAGGCAGCGCTCCGCGCAGCGCCCGCACCACCTCGCGGCGCAGCGCCGCGCGCTCGGCCTCGCCGCCCGCGTGCAGCAGGGCGATGCCGCGCGTCAGGTGATCGAACACCAGCACCGAGCGCGGCGCGACGTAGTGCAGCACCGGCACGCCGGCCGCGGCGCTGCGCGGCGCGGGCAGCCGCTCGAAGCAGCGCACCACGTCGTAGGCGGCGTAGCCGACCAGCCCGCCGGCGAGCGGCACACCGGGGATGTCGGGCCGCGGCTGCGGCGCACGGGCGAGCGCCTCGCGCAGCGCCGCGAGCAGCGCGGCGCCGCTCGCGGGATGCGGGCGGCGCTCGGCACCGATCGCAAGCCCGGCCGCATCGAGCCGCACTTCGAGGCCGTCGCCGAAGCCGATGAAGGAGTAGCGGCCGAGCCGCTCGCCGCCCTCGACGCTCTCGAGCAGGAAGCGCGGCCCGAAAGCGGCGAGCTTCATGAACGCCGAGACCGGGGTGTCGAGATCGCCGGTGATGTCGAACGGCGGTTGTTGCACGGGATCGATCGCCTCCAGATCTTGCGCGGACAATAAAAAACCCATCCCGGGGTCATCCGGAGATGGGTTGCTGGTGCCGTTGAATGCTTAGAGTCGCGGGAAAAAACTGACCGTCAGCCCACTCCGTTAGGAAGTGCGCCACCACCACCGACGCGCAATGCTGACGGGCCGCTGCGACATTTGCGCAGCAGTATCACCGCCGGGCCGAGCGGCCGTCAAGCACGCCGGCCACCGCCCCGGGGCGCGGACCGGACGGCGCACCGGCGCGGCCGCAGCTTCGCTAGAATGGCCGCCCGGAGCAACCAACCCGAGGCGTCCCCGTGAGCTTCAAGGAGCTGCTCGAGAGCTGGCGCACGACCGCGGCCGCACCGCGCACCGCGCGCACCTTCGCCGTGCACCTGCCGGTCGAGTCGGCCGCGCAGCTCGCTGCGCTCGCCGAGCTGTTCCCGGGACGCGCCCCCGAGCAGCTGATCACCGAGCTGCTGGGTGCCGCGCTCACCGAGATCGCGGCCGCCATGCCCTACGTCGCCGGCAAGCGCGTGATCTCGACCGACGAGCAGGGCGACCCGGTGTACGAGGACGTGGGTCTCATGCCGCGCTTCATGCAGCTGACGCGCGCGCATCGCGCCGGACTCGAGCCGCGGGGCAAGCCGCGGCCGCGCGGCGCCGCGCGCCGCCCGCGCCAGGCACGCCGCTGACGGAAGCGCGGTGCCCTCCTTCGACGCCGTCTCGGAGCTCGATGCCCACGAGGTCGCCAACGCAGTCGACCAGGCGAACCGCGAACTCGCGCAGCGCTTCGACTTCAAGGACACGGGCGCACGCTTCGAGCTCGAGGATTTCACCATCACGCTGCACGCGCAGGTCGAGTTCCAGTTGAAGCAGATGCTCGAGATCGTGAGGCTGCGGCTCTCCAAGCGCGGCATCGACCTCGCCTGCCTCGAGCTCAGGGATCCGCAGACGAGCCTCTCGGCCGCGCACCAGGAGGTCGTGCTGCGCCACGGCATCGATGCCGAGACCGGCCGCAAGCTGATGCGCATCGTCAAGGACTCGAAGCTCAGGGTGCAGGCGAGCCTGCAGGGCGAGAAAGTGCGCGTCAGCGGCCGCCAGCGCGACGACCTGCAGGCCGCGATCGCACTGCTGCGCGGCGCAAAGCTCGACCGGGCGCTGCAGTTCAACAACTTCCGCGACTGATCAGCGCGGCGCCGCGCTGGCGAGCGGTCCGACGCGCGCGATGGCGCGGCAGAGCTCCGCAGTCGCCTCGATGAGGCTCGGGCCCAGGCGGCTGAGCGCGCGGTCCTCGAACGGCACCAGGCGATGGTTGCGCACCGCGGCGAGTGTGCCGTAGCGCTGCCAGTCGGCGAGCCACGCCGCCGTCTCCCCCGGCGGCCCGGCGGCGACGATGATGTCCGGGTCGCGGGCGATGACCGCCTCGACGCTCACTACCGGTCCGGGCTGCGCGAGATCGGCGAACACGTTGCGCGCCCCGCAGAGCGCGAGCGCATCGCTCATCAGGTGCCGCCCGCCGACGGTGTAGACGGGGCGGTTCCACACCTCGAGCAGCACGCTCGGGTGCCGGCCGCGCCCCCAGGCGCCGCCGCCATAGCTGCGGCGCAGCGCCTCGAGGCGCGCCTCGATGCCGCGCGCCGCGCTCCCGGCCGCCGCCTGCGTGCCGGCGAGCACGCCCAGGCGGCGCACCGCGGGTGCGAGGTCGGCGAGCCGCTCGACCTGCTGGTCGTAGACGGGGATGCGGAGCCGGGCGATACGGGCGCGCTGCGCGGGGTTGCCGCCGGCGGGCCAGGCGATCACCACGTCCGGATGCAGCATCACCAGGCGCTCGATGTCGATCTCGATTGCATCGCCGATGCGCGGGATGGCGCGCGCCGCGGGCGGGGCGTCGGAGTAACGCACCGTCGCGACGATCTCGGCACCGGCGCCCGCGGCGAACAGCATCTCGGTGGCGCCGGGACTGAGGCTCGCGATGCGCAGCGGAGGCGCGCGCACCGCCACGTCCCGGCCGGTGTCGTCGGTCACGCTGCGGGTGGGTGCCGTTGGCGCCGGCGCGGCGGCGACGGCCGCCGCGAGGGCGGCGCCGGCGAGCCACATGATCCGCACGATACCCGACACTGCGCCCCACCCCGCCCGAGGGTCCGGGGCGGGATGATGACACAGCGTCGCTGCGCGGCGCCCCGGGCGGCGCGGATGATGACTACGCGGCGCGTGGCTCGGCGGTGCGGGACTCGCCGCCAGCGCCCTCGAGCACACGGGCGACGGCATGCACGGTGGCGGCGATGCGCACGGCGCTGTGCACCGCCTCGCGCCCGAGTCCGTGCTGGCGCAGCTGCCGCTCGTGAGCGGCGACGCAGCTGCCGCAGCCGTTGATCGCCGAGACGGCGAGCGCGAGCAGCTCGAAATCGGCCCGGGCGATGCCGGGGCTGCCGATCACGCTCATGCGCAGCCGTGCGGGGAGCAGCGCGTACTCCTCATCCTCCACCAGGTGCAGGAAGCGGTAATACACGTTATTCATGGCCATGATCGCGGCCGCGGCGTGCGCCGCGCTCACGTGCGCCGCGTCCAGGTGCCGGGCGGCGAGCGCCTGGAGGTCGCGCGTGAAGGCGGCGTTGCGCGAGGCGGCGGCGGCGGCGAGGGCCACCGCCCAGAGCTGGCGCTCCGAGAGACCCGGAGCGCCGGCGGGTGTGAGCACGGAGCCGAGATTGAGCTGCAGATCGCGCGCGTAGCCCTGCAACGCCTCGCGCAGGCTCTCGAGACTGGTCATGTCAGGCCGCCTTCAGGGTCGCCTCGCCCTTCTGCCAGTTGCAGGGACAGAGCT
>DASSQU010000276.1:0-4837 GCA_035702325.1 Steroidobacteraceae bacterium | reverse complement strand
ACTGCCTCGAGGCAGGCGATCTCCCCGGCGAGCGGCGTCGCGCCCACGTCCCTGAGGACGTTCACCGGGTCGTCGATCCGCAGCTTGTCCTGGCGGACGCGCACTCCCTGCTCGCGCGCGAGCTTCAGCACCGTCTGCTGCACCTCGTTGCGCAGCGCGAGCCCGGAGGCGTCCAGTACCCGGGTGAGCAGTCGCTCGGCCGCGAGCATCGGGCGCAGCTCCTCGAGGCGCGTGTCGCGCGGATCATACTTCGCCTCCAGCGCCGCAACGCGCGCGTAGAGGGCCGGCGGCAGCGTCTGCCTGAGCGGCAGACGATCGGGAAGCTTCTGCATCCGGCGCCACTCGATGTAGAGGCGCAGCGCGGTGAACGGATGGGCGCCGATGCCGTAGGTCGGCCACGCGGGAACGACTTCCTGCGACTGACGCAGCACCGCACGCACCGCATCCGGTTGCCAGACCATCTTCTTCGGCAGCGGCGTGACCGTGCCGAGAATCCACAGGACGTGATCCCCCTGATGCACCGTCCACATGCGCGGACCTTCGTGACGCCCTTCGACCACGACCTCCGCGATCGGGGCATCGCTCACCTGGGCGTGAGCCACCGGGTGCACCGCTGCCAGCACGGCGGCGAGCGGCGCGCCTGCCAGAGGCGCGGTGCGCCGGCCGTGCGTCGCGCGGGGCGGCCGCTCAGTCGCTGGTCGGGAGCGCATGTGGAGCCGCTTCGTCCGTGTGTTCGTACACGCGCTTCAGCTCGACCGCGGGAAGCTCCGCCGGGCCGATGCGCAGCGTCTCGATCAGCTGCCGGCCGTCGCGCGACAGCGCATACCGCTCGACCACGTTCGGGCCGATCTGCGCCCTGGCCTCGATGACGTACTCGCGGCCGCTCCAGCCGGAGATCTGGTCCGCCACGCCCTGCTCGGCGGAAACGACGCTGTGGGCGCCGGGCGTGAAGCTGCGCACCGTGGTGCCGTAGTCGAGCACGAACGCCTCGGGGGACTGGCGCACCGTGAGGAACTCGCCGCGGGCGAGCGCTCGCGCGAGCGCGTGCATCATGGGCGAGCGGCGCAGCGGATCGGGAGGCGCGCCGCGGCCGTGCGCGCCGCCCGGCTCGTCGCCGAGCGCGCCACCGGTTTCTTCCGGCGGGGGTACGGGCGACGCTGCGCCGCGCGCGCCGCCGGCAGGCGGCGGCGACACGGTGCGCCGTCCGATCAGCTTGACAGCCTCGGCGCGCATCCGGGCGATGATCTTCTGCGGGTCGTCGCTCGCGGCGCGGTCGAGTTTCCAGGTGCCGGCGAGCGTGGCGCCCGCGGGTGCCTCGGCCCTGAGCCCCGAGGCGCAGCCGCCGAGCGTCGCGGCGGCGGCTGCCCACGCGAGCAGACTCGGGGCATGGATGGCGCGCATTGGCGTATCCTCGCACGATGACCCGACGCAAGGCCATCGAGCTCGAGGCTCTCAGGCGGCGCATCACCAGTCTGGATCCGGGCAGCATCGATCAGCTCTACGGACTCGAGCCGGTGTACGAGCCCGCGGCCGCTGCCGGGCTGGCGCCCGAGGAATTCGTCGCGGTGCGCTGCCCATGGTGCGGCGAGCGGTTCGAGATCCGGATCGACGTGACCGCGGGCGAGCTCGCCTACGTCGAAGACTGCCAGGTCTGCTGCCGCCCGATCGAATGCAGCGTCGAGCTGGGAGGGGCCACCGCCGCGCTCGCCGTCGCGGTCAGGCGTGTGGACTGACGGCGACCGCGCCCTCGAGGAACGTGAGCGTGCGCTGGTCCGCATCGAGCCGCACCCGCACGCCGAGCGGCACCGGCTCGTTGACGTTGCCGTGTCCGATCGGAAAGCCGGCGGCGCACGGCAGCCCGGTCGCGGCTGCGAGCTCGCGCAGGACCTGCGTGGCGGTATAGTCGGCGTCCTTCTCCTCGCAGCCGGTGAAATGGCCGAGCGCAATGCCGCGCACCCGGGCGAACACGCCGGCGAGCTCGAGATGCGTCCACATGCGATCGAGCCGGTAGGGGCGCTCTCCCTGGTCCTCGAACAGCAGGATTGCACCCTTGAGCGAGGGCATGCAGGGCGTGCCGAGCAGCCGCGTGAAGACGGAGAGATTGCCGCCGAGCAGCACCCCCTCGGCGACCCCGCCGACATAGGTGGCGGTGCCGGCGAGCGGCGCGGCGGGTTGCGGCGACTCGAGCAGCGCGAACAGCCGCTCGGCGGTCGCCACCGGCAGCCGCCCGAGCTGCGTGAGCACCGGCGCGTGGATGCTGATGCGACCGTGGGCCTGCAGCCACAGGTGCAGCGCAGTGATATCCGAGAATCCGACCAGCGCCTTGGGCGGACCGGCCGGCGCCCCGAGCTGGGTCAGCAACCGCGTGGCGCCATAGCCGCCGCGGGCACAGAACACCGCGCGCAGTCCCGGGTCGGCGAGCGCGGCGGTGAGCTCCACGAGGCGGCGCGAGTCGTTGCCGGCGAGGTAGCGCTGGTGCTCGAAGATGCCGCTGCCGTACTCGGGCTGGTAGCGCCGGCGAATGAGCGCGATGCCGGCCTCGAACGCGCCGCGGTCGAAGCCGCTCGCGGGCGCGATCACCGACACGCGTTCTCCGGGACGCAGCGCCGGCGGTGCCTGGAAGGCTGCGGCAAGCGGCGGTCGGTTGAGCGCGGGCGACGTCATACAATGGTCGGGCGGGGGACTCTAGGCACGCCGCGGAAGAATCGTCAATGACCGCCTTCCTGCTGTGGCTGCTGCTGCTGGTCGTGTGCTGGCCGCTGGCGCTGCTCGCGCTCGTTCTCTATCCGCTCGTATGGCTGCTGCTGCTGCCGTTCCGGCTGGTGGGCATTACCGTCGAAGGGGTGTTCGCGCTGCTGCGCGCCGTCATCATGCTGCCGGCACGCGTGCTCGGCGGGCGGCGCACGTAGGGGCGGTCCCCGCCGCGGCGCCCATCAGTCGGCGAGCGCCTTAAGATCGCGCAGCACCGCCGCCCGCCCGCGGTCGAGCTGGTCGAGGCGCTGCGCGGCGTGGCGCAGCTCGAGCAGGTTCTGCACCGGAGCGGCGTGCAGCCGCCGGTAGGCGTTCTGCGCGGTTACCCACAGGCGATTGATCCTGGCGTACCTCGCCGCCACCTCGCGGCGCAGCGTAATGACGGCGAGCGGTCTCGGTTGCACGCCCGGCATCAGGCGGGAAAGCGCGCCACGGCAACAGTGCAGCCGTCACACTTCGGCGCGGGGCGTCGCGCGCGCGTCAGGTGAGGGAGACGATCAGCTTGGCGGAGTGACTGCGCCAGTTGATCGGGATGATGAACGAGCGCGTGCCCGGCTTCTGCGGAATGTCCGGCTTCTCGCCCGACAGCACGCTCGGCACCGAGATCACGAACTCGCGGCCGAAGTCCCGGCGCGCATTCCCCGAGATGGTGTTGGCGACCTCTCCCACCAGGTCACGCATCGTCTCGTGACTGAAGTCGTTCTCCTGCATCTTCATCAGCAGCACGGTCAGCATGGCCTTGGGCGCGGTGAAGTACACCACCCCCTCGCGCTTGCCCGAAATGCTGATGATGCCGGTGTACTCGTGCACCGCCGGCGCGCCCTCCATCAGGTAGGGCGAGCCGATCGAGGCGGGCTGCTGGGCCGCAACCTCAAAGAAGTTGGTCGTCCCCTCGACGAAAGTCTTCAGCTCCTGTTCCTGCAACATCGTGAGTCGTTCCTGCCGGCCGTCAGCGCATCAGATCGGCAATGGCCTCGTTGAGCTGCCGGTCGGTAAACGGCTTGTTGAGAAAACCATTGGCGCCTTTCTCCATCGCCTCCACGGCAGTCGCCTTGTCGGCAAGGGCCGAGATTACCAGAATGCGCACCGCGGGCTTGAGCGCCACCAGCTGGGCGATGCACTCGATGCCGTCCATCTGCGGCATGGTGATGTCCATGGTTACCACGTCGGGATCGGTCCTCTTGAACAGCTCGATCGCCTCGAGCCCGTTGCCGGCCGTGCCGACCAGCTCGAGCTCCTCGAACTGCTGCGAGCGCTCGATGCGACGGCGCATGATGTTCGAGTCGTCGACGATCAGCAGCTTCAGCGAGCGTCTGCCGCCGCCGTCGATCGATTTTCCGTTCATGTCGCCCATGGTCGGCGTGCTCGCTCAGGCCACCGCCGTGCTGGTGGCGGCCTGCGGGTCGGGCAGGGCGATCTTGAAGCGCGTATAGCGTCCCGGGTGGGTGCTGACGCCGATCTTGCCGCCGAGCGCGTAGACGCTGCGCGCCACCACGTCCATGCCCACGCCGCGTCCGGCGTCCATCGACACGTCGTCCTGGGTGGAGAAGCCGGGACGGAATATGAGCGCCATCGCGGTGCGGGTGTCCATGCCAGACGATTCCTCCTCGCTGATCAGCCCCTTGCGCACCGCCGCGGCCTTGAGCGCCTCGGGTGCGATCCCGGCGCCGTCGTCTTCGAACACCAGCTCGTAGCCGTCGGCGGACTTGCGGAACTCGACGTGCACCGCACCCACATCGTCCTTGGTGTGCGCGCGCCGCACGTCCGGCGGCTCGATACCGTGCACCGCGGCGTTGCGCAGCATCTGGATCAGGCAATCCTTGACCGTGGGCAGGTACGGCGCGGGCACATGTCCGAGGCCCGCGATGGTGAGCCGGAAGCGCTTGGCGTGGTCGTTCGCCAGCCGTTCGGCGAGCGCGTGCAGGGTCGGCGTCAGATCGTCGGCGCGCCGCTGCGGCCCGGCGCTGCGCTCCGGCGCGGCCGGCAGGGCGGCCGCGGGGCTGCGCGCGGGCGCGGCGCTCGCGGCCGCGGCCAGACTTGCGCCGCCCGCAGTATCCCTGAGCGCGCTCAGCCGCGCGGCCATCTC
>DASSQU010000275.1:0-2162 GCA_035702325.1 Steroidobacteraceae bacterium | reverse complement strand
CCCGTGGGTGCGGTACTCGAGCTGCGGGGCGGGGAGGTCCGGCACCTCGGCCTCGAGGTCGGGGACCGCGTCAGCTGGCAGCTCACGGCCGGCTCGCCCTCCTAGCCGTCCCCTTCCGGCGGCGGCACTGCATCGAAGGCGACCGCGGTGCGCGGCTGCGATCCGTGGATCGGGTTGGTGCCGTGCCACATGTAGGCCGGGAATAGCACCAGCTGGCCCGGGCGCGGGCGCACGTAGCAGCCGACGCCTGCCCCCGGAGTCGCAAAGCGCGGCTCGCCGAGCTTCAGCCAGCCGCTCCTGAGGCCCTCGTCCTCGACCTCGTCCGGCAGCTCCACGTAATAGGCGGAGCTGATCCAGCCGCGCTCGTGATAATGATTCACGTGAAAGCCGTCGCGCTCGAGCCGCACCGCCCAGGCGGCGCTGATGCGCACCGTGCCCCGGTTGCAGGCCGTGAAGGGATGGGCCTCATCGCGGCCGAGCGCAGCGAGGTACGCGCGGATCGGCTCGTCGAACGCGCCGAGCAGCGCCTGAATGGTGCCGTCGGGATCGGTCACCAGGTTGCGCCGCGTCTGCCTGCCCTGGCGCAGGCTCTCCTCGAACGGGTACGTGGGCAGGCGCAGCCGCGGGGCGAGCGCCTCGAGGAGCGCCGCATTGAGCTGCGCCATCGAGGAGAATCCCGCCGGCGGTCGCGGCTCGTAGCAGCGCACCAGACGCTCGTAGTCGTACAGCTCGCGGTACCGCGCCTCGCCGCGCAGCCGTGCGGCGGTCGCCTCGTAGGCGATCCAGCCCGGTGCGAGCGGTGCGCGCGCCCGCTGCGCGCGGATGAAGGGCAGCGCATCGTCCGGCCTCCCGCGCGACAGCAGGATCGAGACGACGTTCTCGGTCACCGCCGCATCCTCGGGCAGCAGCGCCGCCACCTCGAGCGCCTCGGTCTCGGCCTCCGCCAGCCGCCCGGCTTCGCGCAGCACCTGCGACAGCGCAAAGCGCAGCTGCGGCGCGGCACCGGCGTGGGCGAGTTGCGCACGCAGCAGCTGCTCGGCGACATCGCCCCGGCCGGCGCGCAGCAATAGTGTCGCGAGCAGCATCGCCAGGGGCGCGTCGTCCGGCGCCTCACGCACCGCGGCGGCGAGCGCCCGGGCGAAGTCCGGGTCGCCGCGGGTCTGGCGCACGCGCGCCAGCGCGAGCTGCGCGTCGACGTGACGCGGGCGCAGGCTCACCGCGCGCGCCAGGGCGTGTTCGGCTTCCTCCAGGCGTCCGAGCTGACTGAACACCATCCCGAGGCTGAGCTGCAGCTCGAAGCCCCGGGCTCCGAGCGCGCGTGCCCCCGTGAGTGTTGCCAGCGCCTCCTCGGCGCGCTCCATGCGCGCGAGCACACCGCCGAGTCGCCGCTGCACGCGGCGCTCGCCGGGAGCGAGTGATTGCGCCTGGCGATAGGCGGCTTCGGCCTCGGGCAGGCGGTCCTGGTTGCCGAGCACGAAACCGAGTGCCGCCCAGGCGTCCGGATCGTTGCGGTCGGCCGTGAGCAGCGTGCGCGCCTGGGTCTCGGCCTCGCGGCCCCGTCCCAGGCCCGCGAGCGTGAGCACCAGCCCGTGCCTCGCTGCGCGCTCCGCGGGGGCGAGTTGCAGCACCCGGCGGTAGACACGCTCGGCCTCCTCGAATCGCCCCGCGCGCCTCAGGAAGGTCGCCAGATTGAGCCGCAGCCTGGTGTCGGCCGGATCGAGCTCAGCGCTGCGGCGGATGAGACGCTCGCCGCCCTCGACGTCTCCACCCCGCACGCGGATGAGTCCCAGCAGCTGCAGCGTAGTCGGGTGATTCGGGTGCGCGGCGAGCACCGTGCGGCAGGCGCTCTCGGCCTGCGCGAGCTCACCCTGGTCGAAGAATGCGGAGGCCCGGGCCAGTTGCAGTTCGAGTTCGGCCGCAGTGAGCACGATGTAATCGGGGCCGCGGGCGTACCTGACTACCGGGAGGGCGCGCCCGGTCGCTCGGTTGTGCCCTGCTGCGGCCTGGCCGGCGGGCGTTTCCTGGATTGCTTGTGCCGGCGGTGCAGGATCGGCGGCTCGATCGGCGCGCCGTAGGTGCGCCGCCCCGTATGGCGGGGCGCGAGCGCGCTCGGCTTCGGGGGCGGCGCGGCCGCCGGTTCGGTACCGGCCGCCGCGGGCACG
>DASSQU010000274.1:0-9142 GCA_035702325.1 Steroidobacteraceae bacterium | reverse complement strand
TGAGCCGAACAGGGCCGCGAAGCATACCGAGGGTCTGAACCATTCGTTGATAAACAGCGACCCCAACAACGACCACAGGCCCGGCCGCGGCCAGCCGCGGTAGAGACAAGTCACGATCCCGACGCCCTCATCCAGCAGAGGGGAAACGACTCTTTCGAGGTAGTCGGGGGATACGCGCACGTCGCTATCCGCGATGACGAGATACTCATGGCGCACGAACGGCAGCATGTTGACGAGGTTGCTGACCTTGCCGCTGGTGCCGTGCTGCGCCGGATTGACCACTACCTGCAGATCCAGCTGCGGGAACTCGCGCTGCAGTCGGCGCACGGCGACCAACGCCGGATCGCCCGGGTCACGCACACCGAAGACGATCTGCACATCCGCACGCCTTTGCTCGCAGAAAGTGCGCAGACGCTCGTACAACTCGTATTCCTCGCCACGCAGCGGTTTGAGAATGGTAGCCGGCGGCACCACTGCCGACTCGCGCTGCGCGGAAACGCGCCGTGCCCGCAGCGCAAAGCAGGCGAGAATCGTGTAGGTCATCGACAACGCCACCAGCGCCGACCCGCATACTCGGAGCCAAAGCTGAGCAGCACCCGTCACTGGCAGATTCCCTTGGTCAGGTCTTGTGGCAGAGGTATCATTTGACGAGCATATCGCATGACCTGGGCCGCAGCTTGCGCGCCAAGGGCGTGAGTAACGGACTCGTGTGCGCCGCACTGTGGAAGGATGTCTTTTGATGGACCAAGTTGGGCCCTTTGGCGTCGGCGCCGGCGCAAGCCTGGCGCCGCTGATCCTTGTGGACCGCGAGGACCGTGAAATCGGCCACCTGGACAAAGAGCAATGCCACGCCGGCCGCGGCGTGCTGCATCGGGCGTTTTCGCTGCTGATCTTCAACGGGAAGGGGGAGTTACTATTGCAGCAACGCGCGGCGTCCAAGCGGCTCTGGCCGTTGTACTGGTCTAACAGCTGCTGCAGCCACCCGCGGCGCGCCGAGAGCATGCAGACCGCGATTCACCGCCGGCTGCGCGAGGAGCTCGGCGTGAGCTGTCCGCTGCATTTCCTGTTCAAGTTCCAGTATCACGCCCAATTCGATGCCGCTGGCGCCGAGCACGAGCTGTGCTCGGTTTTTATCGGGCGCTGCTCCACTCCAATGAGGATCAATCGAGACGAGATCCACGCCTCGCGCTGGCTCAGCCCGCAAGAGCTGCAGGCGGAGATGAGCGGCCCGGAGGCGGAGAAACTCACGCCGTGGTTCAGGCTCGAGTGGGAACGTGTCTGGGGTGAGCACCGCGCCGCCGTGCTGGCTCTGTAGTCGTTGCACCGGTTTTTCATCAAGGAGATTGGTGTTTGGCCATCCCACTGCTCCAGGCATACCGCGTCGGCCGCTACGTGGCCGCGCGCCGGCTGCGCGGCGAGAAGCGCTACCCGCTGGTGTTGATGCTGGAGCCGTTGTTCCAGTGCAATCTCGCCTGCGCCGGCTGCGGTAAAATCGACTATCCGAAGCAGGTGCTGCAGCGCCGCATGAGCGTTGCCGACGCGCTGCACGCGGTTGACGAATGCGGCGCACCCGTCGTCTCCATTGCCGGCGGCGAACCCCTCATCCACAAGGAAATGCCGCAGATCGTGGCTGGAATCGTGGCGCGCAGGAAATTCGTCTACCTGTGCACGAACGCCATTCTGCTGTCGCGGCACATCGATGAGTATCGACCTTCGCCGTACCTGACCTTTTCCCTGCACCTGGACGGTAATCGGCGGCAGCACGATGAGTCGGTGTGCCAGGAAGGGGTCTTCGACCAGGTGATCGAGGCGATCAAGCTCGCCCGGGCCAGGGGCTTTCGGGTTACGGTCAATTGCACGCTGTTCATCGGCGCCGATCCCGACGAGGTGGCGGAGTTCTTCGACGCCACCATGCGCCTCGGAATCGAAGGCATCACCGTCTCCCCCGGCTACAGTTATCAGCACGCCCCGCGCCAGGACGTGTTCCTGGCCCGTAACGCGAGCAAGCAGCTGTTCCGTGAGATCTTCAAGCGCCGCAGCAGCGGGCGCAGACGCTGGTCGTTCAATCACTCCAGCCTGTTCCTGGACTTTCTCGCTGGTAACCAGGCCTACCAGTGCACGCCCTGGAGCAATCCAACCTACAACATCTTCGGTTGGCAGCGGCCGTGCTACTTACTCAGTGACGAGGGCAGCGCCGCGAGCTACCGCTCCCTGATGGACGATACGCAGTGGGACCGGTACGGCGTGGGACGCAACCCCCGCTGCGACAACTGCATGGCCCATTGTGGCTACGAGGGAACGGCCGTCGCCGATTCGTTTGCTCATCCGCTCAAAGCGCTGATGGCCTCGCTGCGCGGCCCGCGCGTCACCGGACCGATGGCGACGGACCTGCCGGTCCTGTATGCGCGTACGCATGAGTAGCGTGCCCGATATCCGCGGCGGCACGCAGGGTGAGGTCGCGCCGCGCACAACTTTCGCCGCCCAGATCGCCGCCTGGCAGACGCGTATGGAGCGGGCGCTCGAGGCGCGGCTTCCGGTTGCGGAGGCGGAACCGACGCGTCTGCACGCGGCGATGCGTTATTGCGTGCTGCAGGGCGGCAAGCGGGTACGGCCGATGCTGCTGTTCTCCAGCGCGCGGGCGGTCGGGCTCAGCGACGCGCAGGTCGAGGCCGCGGCGAGCGCGATCGAGCTCGTGCATGCGTACTCACTGGTGCACGACGATCTGCCGGCGATGGACAACGATGATCTGCGCCGCGGCAAGCCCACCTGTCACAAGGCGTACGACGAGGCGACCGCGGTGCTCGTCGGCGATGCGCTGCAGTCGCTGGCGTTTCAGCTGCTGGCCAGCGACAGGACGCTGCCCGCTGCGCCGGCGATGCGTCTGCGGCTGATCGAGCTGCTGGCGGAAGCCGGCGGCACGAGCGGCATGGCCGGCGGTCAGGCGATGGACGTCGCCGTGCTGGGACGGCAAGTAACTGTTGCCGAGGTTGAGGCCATGTATGCTCGCAAGACCGGAGCACTGATCCGGGCGAGTGTGCTGATGGGCGCGGCCTGCGCACCGGCGCTCGCCGCCGAGCTGTGGGAGGCGCTGGCTGCCTTTGCCTCCTCAATCGGGCTTGCGTTTCAGATCCAGGACGATTTGCTCGATGAGTTGGCAGACACGGCGACAGTGGGCAAGGCGACCCGCGCCGACCGTGCGCGAGGCAAACCCACTTATCCAGCAGTCCTCGGCGTGGCGGCCTCACAGGAGCGGGTTCGGCGGCTGCATGCCCAGGCACTCGGCGCGCTGGCGCCGTTCGGCCCGTCTGCCGATGCGCTGCGTGCCTTGGCCGATTGGCTGCTGGTACGCAGCTATTAGCCGCCGGCTGCGGAGCGCATTGGCTGGTGCAACGTCCACCAACGCTCGATACTGTCGCTCAGACCCGTCGCGTCCAGGCGCGCAGCCGCCAGGCAGCTCTCGCGCGAGCCATGCTCGATGAAGCGGTCCGGAATGCCAAGCTGCAGCAACGGGACGCGTACATCGCGAGACACCAGCGCCTCGGCGACCGCTGAGCCGGCGCCGGCCGCGATGGCGTTCTCCTCGATCGTGACGAATGCCCGGTGGTGCGCGCTGAGGGCGGTCAACAGGTCCACATCGAGCGGCTTTACGAAACGCATGTTCACGAGCGTGGCGTCGAGGCGTTCGGCGACAGCGCGTGCCGCGGCCAGCGGTGCGCCGAACACCAGCAGGGCAAGGCGGCTGTGGCCTTCACGGCATTCTTGCGCGCGGCCAACCGCCAGGGCCGACATTGCGGCGTCGACGGAGACTCCTGGCCCGTTGCCGCGCGGATAGCGGACCAACACCGGGCCGAACAGCGTGCTCGCGGTGTAGAGCATCTGGCGGCACTCATTCTCGTCCGCCGGCGCCATGATGGTCAGGTTCGGTATGCAGCGCAGATAGGACAGATCGTAGCTTCCCTGATGACTTGCCCCGTCGCCGCCCACCAGGCCCGCGCGGTCGATGGCGAACAGCACAGGAAGCCTCTGCAGCGCCACGTCGTGGATGAGCTGATCATAGGTGCGCTGCAGGTACGTCGAAGGGATCGCCACCACCGGCTTCAGGCCCTCGGTCGCAAGGCCGGCGGCAAAGGTCACCGCGTGCTGGTGAGCGACGCTCAGATCGAAGCAACGGTCCGGGAATCTCTTCGCGAACTCGAGCAGGCCCGAGTCCTCGAGTGTGGCAGGGGTGACGCCGACGATTCCCGGTTCCGCCTCCGCCATATCGCACAGCCACTGCCCAAACACCTGGCTGTAGCTCAGACTGGCGGTACCTCCCCTCGATCGTGTGTTCAGCGGCGGTGCGGCGCTCGAGTCGCAGGACACCGGGCGCTGGATCGGACCGGTTGCCGTGGCCGTGTGACCCTTGCCCTTGCGCGTCACGACGTGCAGAAGCTGCGGGCCGTGCCGCCTCTGCAGATTGCGCAGCGTCGCAACGAGTGCCCGGATGTCGTGGCCGTCCAGCGGACCGATGTAGTTGACTCCCAGTTCCTCGAATAGCGTGCCCGGCAGCACCATGCCCTTCAGGTGCTGTTCGGAGCGGCGTGCCAACTCCCGCACCGTGGGCATCTGGCGCAGCGCCTTCTTGCCGCCCTCCCGCAGCTGCGTGTACACCCAGCCGGAGAGTACGCGTGCGAAGTCACTTGACAGGAGTCCGCCAGCATCAGAGTGAGCGTCACTATCTTCGAGAATGACCAGAAGGTCCGACTTGAGTGAACCGGCATGGTTGAGCGCCTCGAAAGCCATGCCGCCGGTCAAGGCCTTATCCCCGATGATCGCTACGACCCGCCGTGGCTCCCCGCGGCGGGCCGCCGCGACAGCCATGCCAAGCGCGGCGCTGATGGAAGTGCTCAAGTGTCCGACGCCGAAGGCGTCGTACTCGCTCTCGGCCCGCTGTGGGAACGGCTGCAGGCCGCCGGGCTGCCTGATGGTGGGCAGGTCTCTACACCGCCCGGTCAGCACCTTGTGCGGGTAGGTCTGATGACCACCGTCCCACACCACCCGGTCGGTCGGGGTATCGAACACGTAGTGAACGGCTATGGCCAACTCCACGGTTCCAAGGCCTGCCGCAAAGTGCCCGGCGCACGTCGCAGCGTTGTGAACCAGAAAGGTGCGCAGCTCCCTGGCGAGGGTCGGGAGCTGCGCGAGCGGCAGGCGGCGCAGGTCGGCCGGGGACTCGAGCCCGCTCAGAAGGGGGAAGGAGGCCACGTCCATCATCGACTGCAAGTCTACACCGCGGCTCCGGCAAGGCTTGCCTGAGCTTTAGCGTTGCGCAAGACTATATTTCCGGCCGCGCCCACGCGGCGCGCGGCGTACGCCGCATTGGCACAACGGTGCGAGAGCTTCCAAATGGACTTCGGAAATCCTGACATCAGCTACCAGGAGCGGATTCTTCCGCGTGTCTCGCGCACCTTCGCGTTGACCATCCCGCAGCTGCCAGCGCGACTGCGCACGGCGGTCAGCAACGCGTACCTCCTGTGCCGCATCGCTGACACCATCGAGGACGAGCCGGCGCTGTCGGCGGCCGAGACCCGGGGTTTCCTGCAGCGTTTCACGGCGGTCGTGTTTGGCACCGAAGATGCGGCACCGCTCGCACGCGAGCTCGCCGGGCGGCTCTCGGATCGAACCCTGCCCGCAGAGCGCGAGCTGGTAGGCAATATGGAGCGAGTCGTCCGCGTGACCGCGGATCTGGGCGAGCAGCGCACTGCGATCCAACGCTGCATCGAACTGATGTGCGACGGCATGCACCACTTCCAGCTGACGGCCAGCCTGCGCGGCCTGCCTCACTCGGGTGATCTCGACAGCTACTGCTATTACGTCGCGGGCGTCGTTGGCGAGATGCTCACCGAGCTGTTCTGCTGCTACTCGCCCGCCGTGGTGGCCCAGCGTGCCACGCTGCACGAGCTCTCGCCCTCATTCGCACAGGGCCTGCAGATGACCAACATGCTCAAGGATTTCTGGGAGGATCGCAGCCGTGGGAAATGCTGGCTTCCGCAGGACGTCTTCGCCCGCCATGGAGTCGAGCTGGCGCAGCTGTCGCCTGAGCGATCAGATGGCCGATTCCACGCCGGCGTGCGCGAGTTGATCGCGGGTGCGCATGGGCACCTGCACAACGCGCTGGCTTACGCTTTGCTGATCCCGGCCGAGGAGAGCGGCATCCGGCTGTTCTGTCTGTGGGCCATAGGGCTTGCGGTGCTAACGCTGCGCAAAATTGCGGCCAACCCGCAGTTTACCAGCGGAGGACAGGTCAAGGTGTCGCACTCCGCCGTCTTCGTGACGCGAATGTCCACGGGCCTGGTGGTGCGCAACGATCGGCTGCTCCGCTACTTGTTCGAGCGCGCGGCCCACGGACTGCCGCTGACATCGCCTCTGGCGGCGCGCCGCGCGGCCGCGCGGGCGGCGGCGCTGGCCGCTGAGCCGCGTGAAGCGAAGCAGCACCCACGCCGCATGAGTGCGCCCCGCTCCGACAGAAGCGCGGCGCAGTGACTCGCCCGGCGCCCGTGGCCGGTTCATTCGCCGGTAACGCGCAGCGTGCTGGCGCGCCGCCGTCGGTGCGCCCGTCTGCGGAGCCAGAGCAAAGCGCACCGCTCGACCGCGCGATCGGGGCCGCGCGCGACGCCCTCATACGCCTGCAGGACGAGCAGGGCTGCTGGCAGTTCGAGCTCGAGGCCGACTGCACGATTCCGGCCGAATACATCATGATGATGCACTTTCTCGGCGAGAACGATGCGCAGCTCGAGGGAAAGATCGCCGTTTATCTGCGGGCCCGCCAGGCGGACCACGGCGGCTGGCCGTTGTACTACGGCGGGCCCTTCGACATCAGCTGCAGCGTCAAAGCGTACTTTGCCTTGAAGCTTGCGGGAGACGACCCCGAATCAGCTCATATGGCGCGCGCGCGGGCCGCGATCCTGCGTCACGGCGGCGCGGCCGCGACCAATGTCTTTACCCGCATCGCGCTCGCGCTGTTCGGCGAGCTTCCCTGGCGTGGCGTGCCTTATGTGCCGGTCGAGATCGTGCTGCTGCCGCGCTGGTTTCCTTTCAATCTTCACAAAGTCTCCTATTGGTCACGGACGGTGATAGTGCCACTCACCATCCTGTGTACCCTGAAGCCCCGCGCCCGCAATCCGCGCAACGTGCGCCTGCGCGAGTTGTTCACTACGCCTCCCGAGCAGGAACGCCACTACTTTCGCCGTCCCGGCGGACGCCCCACGGCGCTGGCGCGGATCTTCCTCGCGATCGATCGGCTCGCCCGCAGCGTCGATCGGTTGATCCCCGCGAGGCTGCGCGAGCGCGCGCTCGAGCGAGCGGAGTCTTGGATGCTACAGCGGCTGAACGGCGAGGATGGTCTGGGCGCCATCTTTCCCGCCATGGTGAACGCGCTCGAGGCACTCGCGGCTCGCGGCTACCGCAGCGATGATCCGCGCCGGCTCGCTGCGAAACTGGCCTTGCAGCGACTCTTAATCGTCAACAACTCGAGCGCTTACTGCCAGCCATGCATCTCGCCGGTGTGGGATACGGCGCTGGCAAGTCTCGCGATGCAGGAGGTGGGCTGTCCCGACGCGCTCGCAGCAGCAAGTCGCGGACTGCAGTGGCTGCAGCCGCGACAGCTCCTCGAAGCCCCGGGGGACTGGCGTACGAAACGTCCTACGCTCGCGGGCGGCGGCTGGGCATTCCAGCGCGCCAACAGTTACTATCCCGATCTCGACGACACGGCGGTGGTCGCCTGGGCCATGCACCGCTCGGCAGAGCGCGAACGCTACGTGCCCGCCGTAGACCTCGCTCTGGATTGGCTGGTCGGCATGCAGAGCAGCAACGGCGGCTTTGCCGCGTTCGACGTCGACAACACCAGCTATTACCTCAACGAGATTCCATTCGCCGATCACGGCGCATTGCTGGATCCTCCGACGAGCGACGTCACGGCCCGTGTCGTGACGGTTCTAGCGCTGGTGGGCCGTCCGCACGATGCCGCGGCACTCGAGCGCGCCATTGCCTACCTGCGCGCCGAACAGGAGGCGGACGGCTCATGGTTCGGCCGCTGGGGCACCAACTACCTCTACGGCACGTGGTCGGTGTTGACCGCCCTGGCTCAGGCCGGCATAGGCCCTGATGACGCAGCGGTGCGGCGTGCGGTGAGCTGGCTCGAGGCGCGGCAGAATGCGGACGGCGGCTGGGGCGAGAGCAATGATAGCTATGCTCGCGAGTGCATCGATGGGCGCGCGGCGAGCACACCTCACCAAAGCGCCTGGGCGGTACTCGCTCTGCTGGCGGCGGGCGGAGTCGGATCGGAGAGTGTGCGGCGCGGAATTCACTACCTGTTGCGTACGCAGAGTGCGGATGGGCTGTGGAGCGACCCGAACTTCACGGCTCCCGGATTCCCGCGGGTGTTTTATCTGCGTTATCACGGCTACTGTGCCTACTTCCCGCTGTGGGCGCTGGCCGCCTATCGCGCGCGCGCACGGCTCGGACCCTTTCATTGAATGGACTGGGAATTGTGGCGGCGCTCGTTGCCGAGGCGCGCACGCTCGGCCCGGCGATGCGGCACGGTGATGCGCTCGCCTCCCTTGCCGACGGCACGCTGCTGGTCGTCAGCGGGATGGGACCCGTCGCAGCCAGGCAGGGCGCGCGCCGGCTGATAGAAGCCGGGGCGGGGGCGCTCATGAGCTGGGGCATGGCCGGCGGGCTCGATCCGGCCCTGGCGACCGGAACCCTGTTGCTGCCGAGCGAAGTCGTTTCACCGGAAGGCGGGGTATTCCCCACGGCGCGTGCTTGGCGCGAGCGGCTCTGCACCGCGCTGGCAGCCTCGCGACCGGTCTGCGTGGGCAGACTGCTGACCTGCCGCGAGCCGATCGGCACGGCCGCCGGCAAAGCAAGCGCCTTTCACCGGACGGCGGCGGCCGCAGTGGACATGGAGAGTTTCGCCGTCGCGGAGGTTGCGGCCCGAGGCGGTCTGCCTTTTATCGCCGTGCGAGTGATCGTCGACGCCGCTGGGGATGCCCTGCCCCGGGCGCTGCTTGCCGCTGCCGCAGGCACGGGGGCGGTGCACGCCGGGCGACTGCTCGGCGGGCTCGCCCGCGCGCCGGCGGATCTTCCCGCGTTGATTCGCCTG
>DASSQU010000273.1:0-3370 GCA_035702325.1 Steroidobacteraceae bacterium | reverse complement strand
CCTGGGTGAGGTCGGTCGAGGTGAGGGGCGTCGGCAGCGTGTAGGGACCCGACGGCGCCGGAAAGCCGATGCCGTTGCCCGGCAGGCTGTTGAAGTCCGCGAGCGGGAAGCCGTTGTAGCCGGCGCGTTGCAGCATGATGCGCGGGGTGATGGTCACGGCATCGCCCGCCTTGATGGTGAGGCTCGCCGACCCACCATAGGTATCGAGCGCCGCCACGTTGTTGACGGTGGTGCGGCCGCTGCCGGAAAGCGGGAAGCAGGTCACGCCCGCCGTGGCCGGATCGGTGCAGTAGCTGCGCTTGAAATACCCCGCTTCGTAGTCGTAGAAGCCGGTGAGGCGCAGCGCCATCTCGCCGGGCATCAGCGGGAAGTTGACCACGGCATCGCCGGTGTAGTTCGGCCGGCTGGTGCTCTCGGTGTCCGACAGTCCCGCGTGCACGGTGGCCGAGAACTTCGACATCTCCGGCTCCCTGGTGATGATGCGCACCGTGCCGCCCATGGAGCGCGCCCCGTAGAGCGTACCCTGCGGCCCGCGCAGCACCTCGATGTGATCGATGTCGAGCACGCGCGGGTCGATCGAGTCGGGCAGCGGCACATCGTCGATGTAGAAGCCGGTGACGTTGTCGCCGGAGATGCCGCGGATCGAGACGGTGCGTGCCGTGCCGACGCCATCGCCGGTCGGAGCGAACGCGAGATTCGGCACCTTGGTGGCGTAATCGAAGAAGTTGTTGATCGCCTTGGCTTCGAGCGCCTCGCTGCTGAAGGTGGTCATCGACATCGGCACCGTTTGCTCGCTCTCGGCGCGCTTCTCCGCCGTTACTACCACTTCCTGCAGCCCGCCTGCCGGCGCCGTCGACGCCGCGGGTGCCGCACTCGCCGCGGCAGCCACGGCCAGCCATAGTCCCGCGATCCACACGATCCGCGGCTCATGCACTCTCATGGCTTCTCCCCTCTGACAGCTCTTGTTGCACCAACGCCGCGGGCCCTGCCCCGCCGCGCCCTCATGTTCCCGTTCGCATCACGGGCGGCCGGCCCCGGAGGCCGGCCCCGGTTCCAGCGTCGCCAGCAGCCGATCGAGCGCCTGCTGGAAACGCGCGCTGAATTCCGCGCCGATCTGCCGCTCGATGCGCCGATAGGTCGCGTCGATCTGCGGCGCCATGCGCGCCGCCAGGGCGCGCGCGCGCGGCGTGAGCGATACGTGCACGCGGCGCTGGTCCCGGTCGACGCGCCGCCGGGTGACCAGTCCGAGCTGCTGCATGCGCGCCAGCACGCCCGCCATGCTCGGGCTCGAGATGCGGCACAGCTCGACGATCTCGCGCGGCTCGAGCGCGGGCTCCTCGTACAGCACGCGCACGATGCGCCACTGCTGCTCGGTGACGCCGTTGGCGTTGAGGATCGGCCGGAAATGCGAAATGACCCGCTCACGGGCCTGCAGCAGCAGCAGCGGCAGATTGCGGTGATGCAGCTTGGTCGAAATCGGGCTCATCGCGCGCGACGCCAGGGACGGAGACCCGTAGCCGGCTTGATATACTTACACAGCAGTGATCGGTTTGCTAATCTGTTAGTGAATTCCACGGGGCCCGCGATGAGGCTCACGCCACCCGTCGCCGTACCGATGGACGTGCCCCCCTACGGACTGTCGGGCACGGTCTACGGCGCCCTGCTCAATCACCGCAGCGCACTCGAGGCGCTCGGGGAGGCCGTCAATCGGGCGCCGTACCTCGGCGCTCCGCGCGCGCCGGTGCTGTACATCAAGCCGCACAACACCCTGGCGGCGAGCGGCGATCCGGTCAGCGTGCCGCCGGAAGTCCCCGAGCTCGAGATCGGGGCCAACCTCGGGCTGGTCCTGGGACGCGCCGCGAGCCGGGTCGCCGAGCGCGACGCCTTCGGCTACGTCGCCGGTTACCTGATAGTCAACGACGTGAGCGTCCCGCACGCCTCCTGCTATCGGCCGGCGATCCGCAGCAAGGCGCGCGACGGCTTCTGCCCGCTCGGGCCACGGGTCGTCCCACGGAGCGCGGTTGCCGACCCGGATGCGGTGAGCATCAGGATCTACGTCGACGGGGTGCTGCGGCAGACCGCCAGCACCGCGCAGCTGCTGCGCCCGGCGGCGCGGCTGCTCGCCGAGGTGAGCGATTTCATGACGCTCGCGCCGGGCGACGTGCTGGCGCTCGGCGCCGCCGCCCCCGCTCCGCGGGTACGCGCCGGCCAGCTCGTGCGCATCGAGATCGACCCCATCGGCCGCCTCGAGAACCGCTTCGTGGGAGGCAGCGCGTGAGGCTCGCGCGCGTCGCCTACGCCGGGGCGATCCACGCGGCGCAGCCGGAGCAGCGCCCGGACGGACGCCCCGGCCTGCGCCTCAGCGACGGCCGCACGGTCGCCGAGGATGAGGTGGTGTGGCTGCCGCCGGTGGAAGCCGGCACGATCGTCGCGCTCGGCCTCAAGTACGCCGCGCGCGCCCGGGAGCTCGCCTTCGGCGCCACAGAAGAGCCGCTGGTGTTCCTCAAGGGTCCGGGTACCCTGATCGGCCACCGCGGCTGCACGCGCCGTCCGGCGGACGCCAGTTTCATGCACTACGAGTGCGAGCTCGCCGTAATCATCGGACGCACTGCCCGCGCGGTGAGCCGCGCCGCGGCGCTGCAGCACGTCGCGGGGTACTCGATCGCCAACGACTACGCCGTGCGCGATTACCTCGAGAACTGGTACCGGCCGAACCTGCGGGCCAAGAACCGCGATGGCGCCACGGCGCTCGGGCCGTGGCTGGTCGAGGCCGCCGACATCGGCGATCCCGGCAATCTCGGGCTGCGCACCTTCGTCAACGGTAAACTCACCCAGCAGGGCAATACCCGCGACATGATCACCGACATCCCCACGCTTATCGAGTATCTGAGCTCCTTCATGACGCTCAGCGCCGGCGACCTGATCCTGACCGGAACGCCCGAGGGCGTCACCAACGTCGCGGTCGGTGACGAGGTCGTATGCGAGATCGACGGACTGGGGAGCCTGCGCAACACCATCGTCGCCGACAGCGCCTTCGGCTGAGCGCCACGCCCATGAGAATCGACCACCTCGTCAACGGCAAACCGCTCGCCAGCCGCGCTTACTTCGAGACGGTCAATCCCGCCACGCAACAGGTGCTGGCCGAGGTGGCGCGGGGCGGCGCGGCCGAGGTCGCATCCGCGGTCGCGGCCGCCCGGACCGCCTTCCCGGCATGGGCGGGCCGGCCGGCGGGCGAGCGCGCCGCCCGGATGCGCAAGCTCGGGGATCTGATCGCACGCGAGACCTCCGCGCTCGCCCGCACCGAGACCGAGGACACGGGGCAGCCGATCGCCCAGACCGCCAGGCAGCTGATTCCGCGGGCGGCCGACAA
>DASSQU010000272.1:0-2019 GCA_035702325.1 Steroidobacteraceae bacterium | reverse complement strand
CGGCGCGGCGCGGATCGTCGAGATCGGCGCGGTGCGCCTGCAGGGCTTCGAGGAGGTCGGCACCTACGAGCAGCTCGTCGACCCAGGTGTCCCGGTGCCCATCACGATCACGCGCATCACCGGCATCGAGACCCGCGATGTCCGCGGCCGGCCGCGGATCGGGCGGGTGCTCCCGCGCTTCCTCGAGTTCGCCGAGGGGGCCGTGCTGGTCGCCCACAACGCGCGGTTCGACGTCGGTTTCGTCGACGCCGAGCTTTCGCGGCTCGAGGCTCGGCGCCTGGCCGCACCGGTGATCGACACCGTGGCGCTGGCACGCCGGCTGCTCGAGGGGCGCGTGCCTCGCATGAACCTCGGCACCCTGGCCGAGCGCTTCGACACGGATGTGCGCCCCTGCCACCGCGCGCTGCCGGATGCACAGGCCACCGCCGAGGTGCTCGTGCACCTGCTCGGAATGGCGCAGGAGCATGGGGTGCGCACGGTCGCGGATGCCGTCGCGTTCGCGGCCCCGATCCGCCGCCGTGTGCGGCTTCGCCGCGAGCTAGCTCGCGATGTTCCGACCGGGCCGGGCGTGTATCTGTTCCGCGACCGCCATGACCGCGTGCTCTATGTCGGCAAGGCGACCGATCTGCGTGCCCGCGTCCGCTCGTACTTCGCCGGCTCCCAGCAGCGCCGGCCCGTCGAGCACGCGCTCGAGGCCACCGAGCGGATCGAGACGCGGCCCCTGGGCAGCAGCTTCGAGGCGGCGCTGCTCGAGCTCGAGCTGATCCTGCGGCTGCGGCCCGACGCCAACCGCCGGTCCGCTCACCCGGAGCGCAGCTGCTACCTGACGCTGACCACAGGCGAGCGGGTGCCGCGCCTCTCGGTGACGACGGCACGGCATCCGGGCGAGGTCAGCGTCGGGCCGCTGCGCAGCCGCTCGCAAGCCCAGGCTGCCGCAGCCGCCGTGCGCGCGGCGTTCGGCCTGCGCAGCTGCCGCCCGGCGCTGCCCGAGGACGATGGCACCTGCCTGGCCGGACTGCTCGGCCGGTGCGCCGCACCCTGCCGCGGCGGGAGCAATGTCGACACGTACGCCGCGGCGGTGCGCGCCGCGGCGGCGTGGCTCCGCGGTGACGACACCGGCGATGTGGCGGCCGCGCAGCGCGCGCGGATGGCAGCGCTGGCCGCCGACCACCGCTTCGAGGAGGCGGCGCAGCTGCGCGACGAGCTGGAGGCGCTCGAGCAGGTGCGATCCGTGCTCTCCCGCCTGCGACGGGCGGCCGGGCGCCGGGGGCTGCTGATCGCCGCCGACCTGGACGACCGCTTTGTGCAGGCGTTCGCGTGCGCAGGCGGCCGTGTCGTCGCCCGCCGCCGGCTGCCGCGGGCTGGTGACGCGGTGCTCGAGCTGCGCCCGCTGGCCGCGGCCCTCGATGCTGTGTCGCCCGGGCCGCCTCTGCCGCTCGCGCCGGACGAAGCGGACACGGCGCATGTGATCGCGGCCGCGTTTGCGCGGCCCGGGCGGGAGATCGCAGCGGTGCCGCTCACAGGGCGAACGGCTCCGGGCCTGGTGGACGCCGTTGTCCGGGCGCGCCGCAAGGTACCCTTACGTCGATGAGCTTCGCCGACCGAGTGGCAGCCGCTGTAGCCGAGAAGGGCAGCAGCGTTTGCATCGGTCTCGATCCGCGCATCGACCTTCTCCCGCCGGATCTGGTTACCGGTCTCAAGCCAGGCCGTGCCGGGCGGGCTCGCGCGTACGAGCGGTTCTGCATCCAGCTGATCGAGTCCGTCGCGGCCGAGGCAGTTGCCGTCAAGCCGCAGGTGGCCTTCTTCGAGGCGCTCGGCGGCTACGGGCTGACCGCGCTCGAGCGCGTGTCCGCCGCTGCATCGGAGCATGGGCTGCTGGTGATCGCCGACGCAAAGCGTGGCGACATCGGCTCGACCGCGCAGGCATACGCGGAGGCGTGGCTGGCCCCGCGCGACGGCGAGCCGCCCGCAGCCGACGCGGTCACGGTCAGCCCGTACATGGGCCGAGACTCGGTCGAG
>DASSQU010000271.1:0-2970 GCA_035702325.1 Steroidobacteraceae bacterium | reverse complement strand
CAGCGCGGCGCTCGCCTCGCGCAGGCGCTCGAGCCAGGGGTGCGGCGCCGGTCCCTCAGGCACCGGGCACCGGCAGGGCGCGCTCGGCCAGCTCGCCGATGTGCTCGAGCGTCAGGTCGGCGGGCGGATATGCGGCCACGGTCAGCGGATCGTGCGCGTAATGACCCTGGCGCGCGAACACCGTCGTCAGCCTCGCCCCCCAGAAGCTCTTCATGACGGTGAGAATACGCAGCTTGTCGTCGATCATCACGTAGTGCTCTGCGGGGTAGCGCCGCTCGACCGCGGCGAGCATCAGCTCCTTGTGCAGATAGATGAGGACCCGGCCCTGCACCGCGTCCCACAGCCCCGAGCGCTGCACCTTGCGCGGCTGGAACACGACGTCGCCGTCCGAGAGGATCACGGTGAGGCCCTGGCTGGCGCAGCGCGCGAGCGCGGCCAGCGCCCGCGGATAGAGCTGCCGGGCGAAGGGGTAATCGACCAGAAAGGCGGAGATGTGCAGCAGCTGCGGATCGTCGAGGTTCTCCAACCGGTAACGCTGCAGGGCGCCGAGATAGTCGGCATAGCCGAGCTCGGCGCGCAGCTGCTCGAAGATCGCCCAGTACCGGTCGCGGCTCTCGCGGCCGAACTCACGCTCGAGATGGGCGCCGAGGTCGCTCTGCACCGCGTCGTTGTCGAGCAGCGTGTTATCGACGTCGAACAGGATCACAGTTTTCGCGTTCCTCATGCCCGGGCCCTGTGCGTGCCGCGCGGGGGCAGTGTACGCTGTCGGGGAACGACCGCAGGATTCCGCGGTGTCAACCGGGTGCGCCCCGATGCGTTTGGCGCGCTCGAGGCGTATTCGGCACGGAGGTACCCGAAATGAGCATCGAGTCTTTCGTGAGCTGCGCTGGGCAGCGCGCGCTGCGCAGCGCAGCGGGCGCCGCTGCGCTGCTGCTGGGGCTCAGCAGCTGCGGGGGCTACGGGAACGGCTGCGGCTACGGCTGCTCCTTCACACCCTTCAACGTTCCCAATTCGATCGCTGTCGCCGACGTCAATGGCGACGGCGTACCGGACCTGGTCGTCGCCACGACTTCCGAACAGGGCGGCGGTAACGCACCGGGTTTCGCCAACGTGATCCTGGGCAAGATGGGCGCGGCGGGCACCTTCGCCACCGGCGTGCAGTACGCAACGGGCGCGATGCAGCCGTCCAGCATCGCGGTGGCCGATCTCGCCGGCACGGGCGCGCTCGACCTGGTGGTCGCCAACTTTGGCTCGGGGAGCGTGTCGATCTTCACGCCCGGCGCGACCGCAGGCACCTACCAGGCCGCGGTGAGCGTCATGACCGGCGGTGCGCCCAACCAGGTGGCGATCGGCGATCTGGACCACGTCGGCAAGCTGGATCTCGTCGTCGCCGACCTCAGCGCCGCGGGCAACGTCATCGTGCTGCCGCACGATCCGGCCAATCCCGGAAAGTTCCTCGCGCCGCTCATGCTGCCAACGAGCCGTTTCACGGCCTCGGTAGCAGTCGGCAATCTCGCCGGTAACTCCGCCGGTCCGCTCGACATCGTGGCGGCAACCTACGATGCGAACGGCAACAACGGCGCCGTATACGTCTTCCGCCACGGCACCACGCCGGGCACGTTCCTGGCACCGGTGATCTTCGCCGCGGGCGCGCAGCCCCAGGCGGTCAGGATCGCGGACGTGAACGGCGACGGCCTGCCGGACCTGATCGTCGCGAATCTCGGCCCCGGGTCCGACGGCACCGGCGTCGCCGGCGTGTCGGTGCTGCTGCAGAACGCGGCGGGCACCTTCCTCGCGCCGGTCACCTACGCCACCCCGGAGGGCGCGATCGACGTGGCGGTGGGCGCCCTCACCGTCCCCGGCACGCCGGACCTGGTGGTGGCGAGCCTCGATCCCGATCCCACCGGGAGCGTATCGGTGCTGCTGCACAATGCGGCGCAGCCGGGCACTTTCCTCGCCGCGACCAGCTACCGCGGCTTCGGGCAGCCGCTGAGCGTCGCGATTGCCGATCTCAACGGGGATGGCCATCCGGACATCGCGGTCGCCGACGGCAGCACTGCTACCGTGCTGTTGCAGGTGGCGACGGCACCCGGCACGTTCGCCGCGCCGGTGCAGGTCGGTCAGTAAGCGGCACTGACCTTCAGCGCGCGCTGTAGCCGCGCGCGTCGAGGCACGCGATCATCGCGCGCCGGTAGTCCTCGAGGCTCCCCGACTGGCGGGTACCGCGAGTCGGATCGAAACCGGCCTGACCGACGGCCCAGCTGTGGCACTCGTAGCGGTCGGTCGCGGTCTGCTCCTCGCTCTGCCCGTTGCGCGGATACAGGTATACGTCCGCGCCGCCGTCGTACTGCGAGGCGTCGCCGGCCTGACCCGCATCGGTGCCGGCCACCGGCGGCGGCTCGGTCACGACGTAACCGCTGTCGCCGGGGCTGTAGGTGTAATAGAGATCGTTCCAGTAGTAGTACGGAACGCCACCCCACCAGAAGGTCGCATAGCCGAAGGGCAGCACCGGAAGGAACCAGGCGAATCCCGGGTTGAAGTAGCAGCGCGGCCAGAACACGCCGTTCCAGTAGCCGCCGACCCAGGTGCGTCCGCCCCAGAAGCCGCCGCGGAACCCGACGCCATCGCCCCAGTAGCCGCGCGGTCCGAATCCACGCCCGGCGCCGAAATTTCCGCCGCTGCGGCCGACGGCGCCGCCGGCGAAGTGCGGCGCGCCGTAATAGCGTGCTCCGGCGTACCCGCCGAAGTGGGGTGCGGCGTAGTGCCCACCGCCGTATCGGCCTGCCGCATAGTGGCCTGCGCCGTAGAAGTGGCCGCCGCCATAGAAGTGGCCGCCACCACCGAAGTGACCGCCACCGCCGCCGAAGTGACCGCCGCCGCCCGAGTGACCGCCCCCGCCGCCACCGCCACCGCCACCGAAGCCGCCGTGCTGGGCGAAAGAGAGCGCCGGCACACCTGCCATCGCGAGAG
>DASSQU010000270.1:0-3996 GCA_035702325.1 Steroidobacteraceae bacterium | reverse complement strand
TCCCCGACGAAAATGCCGAGCTCGCACGCTACCGGGGCGGCGAGCTCGAGGTCACCGCAGTGGTGCCGCGCGGGCAGTTCGACTGGATCAAGGCGCATCTCGCCGGCGAGCTGCACGTCTCGCCGCAGCTCACCACCTACTACTACGGATTCAACCTGCGCCGGCCGCCCTTCAAGGACGCGCCGCAGCTGCGCCGCGCGCTGTCGCTGGTGATCGACCGCGAGAAGCTCGCGCAGCTGGTGCTGCGCCTGGGGGAGCTGCCCGCCTACGGCTGGGTGCCCCCGGGGGTCGACAACTACACCTCGCAGTCCTTCGACTACCGCGGCGAGCCGTTGCGCGAGCGCATCGCCGAAGCGCAGCGCCTGTACCGCGAGGCGGGCTACTCCGCGGCCCATCCACTCGCTTTCGAGCTGCGCTACAACTCCGGGGAGGTGCACACCAGGCTCGCGCTCGCAGTCGCCTCCATGTGGAAGGAGGCGCTCGGCGCGGAGGTGCGCCTCACCCAGGTCGAGTTCAAGACGCTGCTCGCCGACATCGATCGCGGGGACGTGGAGATGTTCCGCTCGAGCTGGGTGGGCGACTACAACGACGCCTACACCTTCGCCCAGTACCTGAAGAGCGACTTCGGGGTGAACCTGCCCCATTACCACAGCGCCGCCTACGACGCGCTGCTCGCGCGCGCCGCGGCGGCGACCGACCCGGCCGCGCGGCGGGCGCTGCTCGAAGAGGCCGAGCGGGTGATGCTGCGCGACACGCCGCTGATCCCGCTGTACTTCTACGTGAACAAGCACCTGGTGAAGCCCGAGGTGCAGGGCTGGTACGACAACGTGATGAACGTGGTCTACAGCAGGGACTTGTCGCTGCGCTCGCCGACGCGCTGAACGAGCCGCCGGTAGCGCCCGCTGAGGCTCTCGGCGCGCGCGGCGGCCGCCTGCCCGCCCCGCAGCACCCGCAGCTCGGGCGGGCGCACCCAGCGCGGGTCGTGCCCGGCGGCGCCGCGGCGCAGCAGCGGCTCGAGCTCGGCCACCTCGAGCGGCTGTCCGTAGTGGTAGCCCTGGCCCTCGGCGCAGCCCCAGGCCGCGAGCAGCTCGGCCTGCCGCTCGGTCTCGACGCCCTCGGCGATCACCTCCATACCGAGCTCGCGCGCGAGCCCGATGGTCGCCTTGACGACCGCCGTGTTCCCGGGCTGCTCGATCTGGCTGACGAAGTTGCGCGCGATCTTGATCCGGTCGGCGGGAAAGCGGCGCAGGTAATCGAGCGAGGAGAAGCCGGTGCCGAAATCGTCGATGGCGAGCCGGACGCCGCGGGCACGCAGCCGCCCGAGCACGGCGTGCAGTGCGCCGCCCGCCTGCATGAGGATGGTCTCGGTGAGCTCGATCTCCAGGCGCTCGGGCGGCAGCTCCGTGTCGGCGAGCGTCTTAACGATGAACTCCTCGAGGTCGAGCGGCGCGCGCAGCTCGGCCGCCGACAGGTTGACGGCGAGGGTCGCGGGCAGGAGCCCGGCATCGAGCCACGCCCGCGCCTGCCGGCAGGCATCGCGCAGCACCACGTGGCCGAGGCCGACGATCAGCCCGCTGCTTTCGGCAGCGGGAATGAACTTGTCGGGCCCGAGGACGCCGCGCTCGGGGTGGCGCCAGCGCACCAGCGCCTCCACGCCGATCAGGCGCCCGCCCGGCAGCTCGACCTGCGGCTGGTACTTGAGGAACAGCTGACCGTCCGCGATGGCGTCGCGCAGATCCGCGAGCAGCCTGACCCGCGCGCGGGTCTCCGCGTCCATGGACGCGTCGAAGAAGCGGTAGCCGCCGCGGCCGTCGGATTTTGCCCGGTAGAGCGCCACGTCCGCGTGCGCCATGAGCTTGTCGACGTCGGCGCCGCCCACCGGCAGCGCGATGCCGATACTGGTGCCGATGCGGATGTCGTTGCCGTGGATGGCGAACAGGGCCTCGAGCGAGGCGATCAGCTTGTCGGCGAGTGCGGCCGCATCCCCCGCCTCGTGCAGCTCGGCCGCGAGCACCGCGAACTCATCGCCGCCGAAGCGCGCCACGACGTCGCTCTGGCGCACCGCGCCGCGCAGCCGCCCGGCGACTGCCCGCAGCAGCTCGTCTCCGGCCGGGTGCCCGAGCGTGTCGTTCACGTCCTTGAAATGGTCGAGGTCGAGGAACAGCACCGCGAACCGCTCGCCGTCGCGGCCGGCGCGCGCGCGGGCCCCGCCCACCGCCTCGAGGAACACCCGGCGGTTGGGCAGCCCGGTGAGGGCGTCGAAGCGGGCGAGGTTGCGGATCTGCGCCTCCGACGCCTTGCGCTCGCTGATGTCGCGCAGCGTGGCGAGAATGACGTCGCGGCCACCGAAGCGCGTCAGTCGCACGCAGATCTCGGCCCAGAACACCCGCCCGTCCTTCGCCTTGCAGCGCCACTCGAAGGTCTGCGGACCCTGACCGCGCGCCTTGAGGTTCCACTCCATGACCGCCGCCCGGTCGTAGGGGTGCTCTCCGGAGGACAGCGACAGGATATCGAGGCCGATGAGCTCCTCGCGCGTGTAGCCGAACAGCTCGCAGCCGCTGCTGTTCACCTCGACGAAGCGCCCCGTGGCCGGATCGCTCACGAAGATCGCCTCCACGACCGAGGCGAATACCGTGCGGAAGCGCGCTTCGCTCTCGCGCAGCTCGGCGTTCTGCGCATCCTCGCGCGCGCGCAGCTGCTCGGTCTCGACCAGGCTCGCGCGGAACACCTCGATCGCGTCCGCCATGGTGCCGAGCTCGTCGCGGCGCCCGGCGCCGGGGATCGACACGCTGAAGTCGCGCGCCGCGAGGCGCCTCATCGCCACGGTCATGACCTGCAGCGGCACCGAAACGGTGGCGCTGAGCGCCGCCGCGAGACCGATGCTGAGGCCGATCAGCAGCAGCAGCGCGTCCAGCACGATGGCGCGCGTCACGTGCACGAAGCGTGCGGTCTCCGTCGCCCCCTCGAGGCCGGTGCGGGAATTCTGGATGATGTTCTCGGTCATCTGCGCGGTCGCCGCCTCGTAATAGCGGCCGCCGGCCTCGAAGGCCTCGTGGTCGTAGGCGCCGGGCGCGCGGACGCTCGCGACGAAGCGCGCGCTCACGGCACGGTAGGCCGCCCAGGTGCGGTCGAAGTCGCGCATCAGCCGCTCGTCGTCGGAGCGCGGCGTGATGTACGGGTCGCAGCGCGCGCGCCACTCGTCGACCACGGTGCCCGCGTCGCGCACCCCGGCGGCGGCGGCGGCGATGCCGGCGTCGCTCCCGGCGAGCGCCAGCATCGCCTCGGCGAGGCGGTACTGGCGCACCGAGGTGCGCAGCTGCCCGAGGCTGCGGGCGCTCGGCACCCAGTCGTCGCGGGCGGCGACCGTGCGGACATCGATCGCGCTCAGGCGATTGAGGGAAACCGCCCCGACGACCGCGACGAACAGCAGCAGCACGCCGAAGGCCGCGGCCACCTTGGCCCAGATCGGGAATTTGACCCGCGGCATCGCGCTCATGGTCGGGCGACTATCGGGGATCCGCGCCCCCGACTTCCGGGCCTGCCGGGCATATGTGTGAAGTACCTATGGCCGCGGGACTGGCCGCCAGGGCCGCACCGGACCGCCGCGGTCGCAGCCGTGGGCAGCGAGTTGACTTAAGGCTACTTGCCTATGCAGAAGCCGGCGAAGATCCGCCCGAGGAGATCGTCGCTGGTGAACTCGCCGGTGATCTCGTTGAGCGCGCGCTGCGCGCCGCGCAGCTCCTCGGCCATGAGCTCCCCGGCGCGCCGCTCGCCAAGCTGCCGCGCTGCTTCCTCGGTGTGCCCGCGCGCCCGGGCGAGCGACTCGAGGTGACGGTGCCGCGCACTCACCGCCCCGCCTTCCACCGTCTGGTAGCCCATGCACTCCTTGAGGTGCGCGCGCAGCGCCTCCAGGCCCTCGCCGGTGAGCGCCGACACCGCGATGCGCGGCGGCACGCCGGCGGCGTGGGCGCAGGGGGCGAGATCGCACTTGTTGAA
>DASSQU010000269.1:0-2191 GCA_035702325.1 Steroidobacteraceae bacterium | reverse complement strand
CGAGCGGATCGGCGGGCGCTCGGCTGCGGGCCAGATGCTGCCCTCGTTCCACTGGAAGATGCGCTTGGTGCTCACGACCTTCGCCAGGTCCATGCCCTTGAGGCCGGGAAATTTGCGCGCCGCCTTGATCGCGGCCGCCTCGTCGAGCTGCTCGCCGGTCATGATGCAGCCGGCCTGCGCACCCTTCTCGCGCAGGATGCGCGTCAGCTTGCGGGTGTCGATGCCGGCGATGGCCACCAGCCGGCCGCGCTCGAGAAATTCGGGCAGCGACTCGCTGAGGCGCCAGCTGCTCGGCAGCACGGGCAGATCGCGCACCACCAGCCCCGCCGGATAGATCTGCGCCGACTCCAGATCCTCGGGCGTCGTGCCGGTGTTGCCGATGTGCGGGCAGGTGAGCGTGACGATCTGGCGCGCGTAGGAGGGATCGGTGAGGATTTCCTGGTAGCCGCTGAGCGCGGTATTGAAAACGACTTCCCCCGTGGTGTTGCCCCTCGCTCCGATCGACTGGCCGCGGAACATCGTCCCGTCGGCCAGCGCGAGCACCGCAGGTAAGCTCACGTGATCAGATCTCCCTGGCGCACATACACAAAGCGGGAGGAGTTCTCATCGAACATCCTCCCGCCTTGCATGGACTAACCCGTACACGGATTAGGCGGAAATTTTACGGGCTAGGCGGGCGATGTGTCCATGGAAAATTCCCCACAGGGCGAGTGCCGCGAGCCTCAGGCAGCCCGCAATTTAATGCTCTAAGTTTCTGTTTTTAAAGCAAGCAGATCACGCACCCCGTAGCGCCCCGGCGGCCGTGACGCCAGCCAGAGCGCGGCCGTCAGGGCCCCCCGGGCGAACACCGCCCGGTCCGTCGCCCGATGCTCCAGACGCAGCTCCTCCCCGGGGCCCGAGAAGCGCACTGCGTGCTCCCCGACGAGGTCCCCGGCGCGCAGCGCCAGGACGCCGATCTCACCGCCGCGGCCTGTGCCGCCTGCGGCCTGTACAGGCGGGCTGCGCCCTCCCCGTGCGGCGCGTGCCGCCGCGGCGAGTGCGAGCGCGGTGCCCGAGGGCGCATCGCGCTTGCTGCGATGGTGGGCTTCGAGGACGTCGACATCGAACTGCACCGGGAGCGAGGCGGCGGCGATGCGCACCAGCTCGATGAGAAGCGCGACGGCCAGGCTGGTGTTCGGTGCCACGAGCAGCGCGATGTCGCGCGCGGCGGCATCGAGCTCGGGATCGAGCCCGGGAGCGAGTCCCGTGGTCCCGATGAGCAGCGGCCGCCGCGCGGCGCGACAGGCCGCGAGGTTCGCCGGCGCCGCCGCCGGTACGCTGAAGTCGAGCGCCACGTCCGCGCCGCTGAGCGCGCGCGGCAGGTCGGCGCTCACCGGTACGCCGAGCGCCGCCGCGCCCGCGAGCTCCCCGGCATCGCGCCCGAGCGCGGCGCTCGCGGGCGCGGCGACCGCGCCGGCGATGCGCAGCGCGGGAAACTCGCCCGCAGCCCGCACCAGCGCCCGGCCCATGCGGCCCGTGACACCGATGAGCACGGCGCGAGTCATGACTCGCGCGCGAAGAAGCGCCGGACGCCCTCGAAGAAACCCTGCTCGCGCGGCGCGTGCTTGCCGGGGTGGGCCTTGAGCGACTCCTCCAGCCGATGGATCAGCTCGCGCTGCTCGGCGGAGAGGTGCACGGGCGTCTCGACCACCACGCGGCAGAAGAGGTCCCCGCGCGCGCTGCCGCGTACCGCCTTGACGCCCTTGTCACGGAGGCGGAACACGCGCCCCGACTGCGTCTCGGCCGGAATCTTCAGTGCCACATCCCCCTCGAGCGTCGGCACCGAGACCGTGCCGCCGAGTGCCGCGGTGGCGAAGCTCACCGGCACCTCGCAGGAGAGGTGCTCGCCGTCGCGCTCGAAGATCGGGTGCTCGCGCACCTGGATCTCCACGTACAGGTCGCCGGGCGGGCCGCCATTGCGCCCCGCCTCACCTTCGCCGGCGAGCCGTACGCGGTCGCCCGTATCGACCCCCGCAGGCACTTTCACCGACAGCTTGCGGCTGCGCCGCACGCGCCCCTGGCCGAGGCAGGTGTCGCAGGGGTTGCGGACGATGGTGCCGGTACCGCGGCAGCGCGGACAGGTCTGCTGCAGCTGGAAGAATCCCTGCGAGATGCGCACCTGGCCCGCGCCGCCGCAACTCTCGCAGGTCGC
>DASSQU010000268.1:0-6167 GCA_035702325.1 Steroidobacteraceae bacterium | reverse complement strand
GGTCGAGCCGACGCAGCCGAGAGGCATCGCCTTCGCGGTCGTCTTCGCCGGCGCGGGCGGCGTGGCTGCACAGGCCGCGAGGGCCAGCGCCAGGCACATCCCTATCGCGAGTGACTTGAACATGGCAATCACCTCAGTTTTCCAGCCTATGCCCGCTTCCGGCCCCGTGCAAGGAGGCGCAACGGCGCACCCGGCACGGCGTTGACAGTGCCCGAAACCCTCGCCATGCCGGCGCCGTTTCTGCCGCGCGCAGGACCCGGTAACGGGCGCCCTCATGCTTGTCGCGCCGGCGGGCGGGCGGGTACAATGCACGGCTTACCAAAAGGCTCTTACGGACCAAGCAGTTAGGACGATCGCGCAATGGCTTTAACCAGCGAGCAAAAGGGCGGGATTCTCGCGCAGTTCCGCCGCGGACCAGCCGACACCGGCTCTCCCGAGGTGCAGGTTGCGCTGCTCTCGGAGCGCATCAACGATCTCGGCGAGCACTTCACCGCACACAAGCGTGACCACGCCTCGCGCCGCGGACTGGTCAAGCTGGTCAACCAGCGTCGCAAGCTTCTCGACTACCTGAGAGCCACCCGACCGCAGAAGTACCAGGAGCTCGTCGAGCGACTGGGGCTGCGCCGTTGAGAGCCGAGGCCGCCGTCACGCACGCGCGGCCTTCGTGTCTCTGGCGGAACCTTCCACCTTCCGAGGATTGAAGCCTTGAGCGTCGTCAGCAAGTCGTTTTCCTACGGCCCGCACACGGTCACCATCGAGACGGGCGAGCTCACCCGCCAGGCCGACGGCGCGGTCCGCGTCTCCATGGGTGATACGGTGGTGCTGGTCACCGCCTGCGCGCAGCAGAGCCCCGCGCCGGGCCGGGATTTCTTCCCCCTCACCGTCAACTACGTCGAGAAGACCTATGCGGCGGGGCGCATCCCCGGCGGGTTCTTCAAGCGCGAGGGCCGGCCGACCGAGAAGGAGACGCTCACCTCGCGCCTCATCGACCGGCCCATCCGGCCGCTGTTCCCGGACGGCTTCCTGAACGACGTACAGGTAGTGGCGACCGTGCTGTCGATGGACCCGGACATCGACGCCGACATACCGGGCCTGCTGGGCGCCTCGGCGGCGCTGGCGCTCTCGGGCATCCCCTTCAACGGCCCGATCGGCGCTACGCGCGTCGGCTGGAAAGACGGCCGCTACCTGCTCAATCCGACCGCCAAGGATCTGCTGCAGTCGCAGCTGCACCTGGTGGTGGCGGGCACCGAACACGCGGTGCTCATGGTCGAATCGGAGGCCAAGGGGCTGTCCGAAGACATCATGCTCGGCGCGGTGGTATTCGGGCACGAGCAGATGCAGATCGCCATCCGGGCCATCAAGGAGCTGGCACGCGAGGCCGGCAAGCCGCGCTGGACGTGGCAGCCTCCGCCGGAGAACGCCGAGCTGCTGAGCGCCGTCAGCGCCCAGGCACAGGCGGCGCTCGCCAAGGCCTACAGCATCACCGAGAAGCAGCAGCGCCACGCGCGC
The DNA here is from genome assembly GCA_035702325.1 of Steroidobacteraceae bacterium. Lineage (GTDB taxonomy): Bacteria > Pseudomonadota > Gammaproteobacteria > Steroidobacterales > Steroidobacteraceae > 13-2-20CM-66-19. Next base: position 4,658 of record DASSQU010000268.1, on the reverse strand, counting down.
CTCGCCGAGATCAAGGCCCAGGCGCTCGCCTCACTCGCCGGCGGCGAGCAGCCGAAGTGGACCGCCGACGCGGTCGAGAGCGCGCTCTTCAAGCTCGAGAGCACCATCGTGCGCCAGCGCATCCTCAACGGGGAGCCGCGCATCGACGTGCGCGACACGCGCACCGTGCGCCCGCTCGGCGTGCGGGTCGGTGTGCTGCCGCGCACCCACGGCTCGGCGCTGTTCACGCGCGGGGAGACCCAGGCGCTGGTGCTCACCACGCTCGGCACGACGCGCGATGCGCAGATCATCGACGGTCTGGAGGGCGAGCGGCGCGAGCCGTTCATGTTGCATTACAACTTTCCGCCGTTCTCGGTCGGGGAGACCGGCATGATGGGCGCGCCGAAGCGGCGCGAGATCGGCCACGGCAACCTGGCCCGCCGCGGCGTGAACGCGGTCATGCCGGACATGACCAGCTTTCCCTACGTGATCCGCGTGGTGTCGGAGATCCTCGAGTCGAACGGCTCGAGCTCAATGGCGAGCGTGTGCGGCACCTCGCTGTCGCTCATGGACGCAGGCGTCCCCATCAAGGCACCGGTGGCCGGCGTCGCCATGGGCCTGGTGCTCGAAGGCGGACGCTATCAGGTGCTCACCGACATCCTCGGCGACGAGGATCATCTCGGCGACATGGATTTCAAGGTCGCCGGCACCAGGGACGGCGTGACCGCGCTGCAGATGGACATCAAGGTCGAAGGCGTCACGCCCGAGATCATGCGCGTCGCGCTCGAGCAGGCGCGCGAGGGGAGACTGCACATCCTCGCCGAGATGAACCGCGTCATCCGCGAGCCGCGGGCGAAGATGTCCGAGTGGGCGCCCTCGATCATCACGCTGAAGATCGATCCGGAGAAGATCCGCGACGTGATCGGCAAGGGCGGCGCGGTGATCCGCCAGATCACCGAGGAGACCGGTACGACCATCGACATCGAGAGCGACGGCACCGTCAAGATCGCCTCCGTGCTTGGCGCCGCGGGTCGCGAGGCGCAGCGGCGCATCGAGCTGATCACCGCCGACGTCGAAGTCGGTCGGATCTACGAGGGCAAGGTGGCGCGGCTGATGGACTTCGGCGCCTTCGTCACCATCCTGCCGGGCCGCGACGGCCTGGTGCACATCTCGCAGATCTCCAACGAGCGCGTCGAGCGCGTGAGCGACAAGCTCAAGGAAGGCGACCTGATCCGCGTCAAGGTGCTCGAAGTCGATCGCCAGGGACGCATCCGCCTGTCGATGCGCGACGTCGAGGCTCATTGAACTGGCGCGCGGCGCCTGCGGCGCCGCGCGCAGGCCAACCCATCGGCACGTTCAGTTCAGAGGGCGGGTAGGCGCCGGCGTCGATACATGCCTTTGGCAATGGTTAAGCATTCGCTTAACTATCGCCGGACGGACTATCGCGCACGCTCCCGCTCAGGCATGCGGCGGGCGACCGGCGGCCTGAGCGGCGAACTGCCGCAGGCTCTGCTCGAGACAGCTGCCGATCACGCCGCGCGTTGCGCTGCCGTAGGAACGGATCACCTGCGAGAGGAAGTCGCGGCTCATGAGCGGCTCACTGCCGTGCTCCTGCTCGGCGATCACCTGCAGCAGGATCGAACGGGTGATGTCGCCCTGGGTCTTCTTGTCGACGACCACGAAATCGACCCGTTCGATCACCAGCCGGCGGATGTCGGCCAGGGTGATGTACCGGCTCTCGACCGTGTCGTACAACCGCCTGTTGGGATACTTTTTTATGGTGCGCGGTTCGCTCATCGAACGTCCCTCACTATGGGTGGTGCACCTTCCGTAGTGCCGGGCGTCTGCGGATACCTTAGTACATCCCCGCTGCGAACCCAACTGCCGCCCGGCGGCAACCCCGATGGACGGGGCGAGTCAGGCCGCCAGACACACCTCCCGCACTCCCTGGACTGCGTCCAGATTCCAGCTGGTCAGGGACCACGCGAGGATGGCGGCCGGAGTCTCGAGCTCCAGCTCGGGCGGCGGGGCCTGCCGCAGCAGCCTAAGTGCCTGAAATAACTGGCGCCCGGTGCCTTCCCCGGCGAGGGCCAGGGACCGGCGGGACTTGGCGAGCTTCCCACCCCGCGGCTCGACGATGAGCGGCAGGTGAGCGTAGCGGGGGGTCGGCAGGCCGAGCGCGGCCTGCAGGGCGATCTGCCACGGGGTGCTGTCGAGGAGATCCGCCCCGCGCACTACATCGGTCACGCCCTGCAGCGCGTCGTCGACCACCACTGCGAGCTGGTAGGCGTAGGTCCCGTCGCGGCGGCGGATGACGACGTCGCCGCGCTCGCGCAGGTTGAACTCGCAGCGTCCCTGCGCGCGGTCTTCGAAGGCGATGTTCCTCTCGTCGACCCGCAGGCGCGTGGCGGTCGGCCCGGCCCGCCGCGGTCCGTTGCGGCAGGTCCCCGGGTAGCCCGCCGCCTCCGGATCGCGCTCGCGCCGCGTGCAGCTGCACTCGAAGGTGAGCCCCCGCGCGGTGAGCGCGGCGAGCGCCTCGCGGTACTGCCCGCGGCGCCGGCTCTGATACTCGACGGCGACGTCCCAGCCGAGACCGTGCACCTCGAGCGTGCGCAGGATCGAGTCGGCGCACCCCGGCAGGACGCGCGGGGTGTCGAGATCCTCCATGCGCACCAGCCACGCTCCGCCGCGGCTGCGGGCATCGAGATAGCTGCCGAGCGCGGCGACCAGCGAGCCGAGGTGCAGCGCTCCGGTCGGTGAGGGCGCGAAGCGCCCGATGCAGGCAGGGAGGGCACGCGCACCGCGGGCAAGCGCCCCGCGCGGGCCGCTAGCGATAACGGTCGTCGCGGTCGCCGTACTGCCGCTCGCGGCGCTCGCGGCGTTCCTGGGCCTCGATGCTGAGCGTCGCCACCGGGCGCGCTTCGAGCCGCTTGATCCCGATCTCCTCGCCGGTCTCCAGGCAGTAACCGTACGAGCCGTCCTCGATGCGCTTGAGGGCATCGTCGATCTTGCGGATCAGTTTGCGTTCGCGGTCGCGCGTGCGCAGCTCGAGGCTGAATTCCTCTTCCTGGGTGGCGCGATCGTTCGGGTCGGGGAAGTTCGCCGCCTCGTCCTTCATGTGCGAGACGGTGCGATCGACCTCGACCATCAGATCGAGCTTCCAGCTGTTGAGGATGTTGCGGAAGTGATCGAGCTGCTCCTTGCTCATGTACAGCTCGCCGCGCTTGACGATGTAGGGCTGAACGTTGCGCGGTCCGGCGAGCAGGCTGCCGGGCTCGGCTCCCTCGACATCGTCGGTTTCGGCGAGCGGCGCACCGCTGCGACCCGCTGCCGGCACGGCAGCCGGGGGCCGCGGCAGCTCGCGCGCGACCGGCGGCTCGGCCGGACGCAGCGGCCTGCGCGGCTCGGTGAGCCGGCGCGCCTCGGCGGCCGGCACCGCCGGCGCCGCGCCGCTCGCCGCGGCGCGCTTCGGCGCGGCGACGCTCGTGCGGGCGTGACCTGGGGCGGCGCTGCGCCCGCGCGGGGCTTCGGGCCGGCTGCGGGCCGCGGTCTTCCGCGCCGCTGGCCGGCCCGGCACCTTGCGGCCCCTGGCAGACTTCGGCGCGGGTCTCTTCACCGGCATCGATGGCTCCTGAGAACGATCCTGGCTCGTTGAAGAACGCGCGATTATACCGGCCGACCCCGGCATGTACAGGTGCCTGCGGAGGCGGGGCAATCCGCACGTTGCGATGCAGCGGCGGGGTGCGCCGCGCGGCCGCCACCAGTCGCCACCGGACGCGGCGCCGAGGGATTTACGGCAGCGTGACGGGAGCGGCAGGTTGCCAGTCGGGCTGTCGGCGCTCGGCGACAACGGTGGTCTGCAGCCCGCCGCGCACGTTGAAGCGCGCGGTGAGACGCAGGAAGCGGGCCTGCACCGCCGCGTTGACGTGATCGGCGATCTCGTTGGTCACCGCCTCGTGGAAGGCGCCTCGCTCGCGGAACGACCAGATGTAGAGCTTCAGCGACTTCAGCTCCACGCAGCGGCGGTCCGGAACGTACTCGAGATCGAGCGTCGCGAAATCGGGCTGGCCGGTGCGCGGACACAGGCAGGTGAACTCGGGGATCTGCACCCGGATGGTGTAGTCGCGGCTGACCGCGGGGTTGGCGAAGGTCTCGAGCCCGTCGCCGCCCTGGTGCGTCTCGCGGCTGCGGCTTGTGGGCGTCTGCGGCATATTCCACTACACTACACCATCCTCCGTACCGCCGACGCGGCGTGGAGCAAGCGCTCGATGCGGCTGACCAAGATCAAGCTCGCCGGCTTCAAGTCCTTCGTCGATCCCACCCCCGTCAGCTTTCCCAGCAATCTCACCGGTGTCGTCGGTCCCAACGGCTGCGGCAAGTCGAACATCATCGACGCCGTGCGCTGGGTCATGGGCGAGCTGTCCGCCAAGCACCTGCGCGGCGACAACATGGCGGACGTGGTGTTCAACGGCTCGAGCGCGCGCAAGCCGGTCGGCACCGCGTCGGTGGAGCTGGTGTTCGACAATGCCGACGGCAAGATCGGCGGCCCGTACGCGAGCTACGCCGAGATTTCGCTCAAGCGCCAGGTGTCGCGCGACGGGCAGTCGGCGTACTTCATCAACGGCGTGCGCTGCCGGCGTAAGGACATCACCAACCTGTTTCTCGGCACCGGCCTCGGG
>DASSQU010000267.1:0-6564 GCA_035702325.1 Steroidobacteraceae bacterium | reverse complement strand
TCCGCACGCTGCTGCTCGCGCGGCAGGCGGGCCGCGAGCTCAAGCTGCTGATCCACCCGGCGGCCATGGCGCCGGTGCGCATCGGCGGGCGGCCGATTCCCGATCAGGTGGGGCGCGCGGTGCTGGCGTTCATCTTCCTGTACTTCATGACCGTGGCGCTGCTCACCTTCGCGATGCTGCTCACCGGGCTCGGCTTCGATCCGGCGTTCACCGCCATCGTCGCCTCGATCAACAACACCGCACACGGCTTCGGTCCGCCGGGCGGGGTGCACAACTTCCATTCGCTCACCGCCGTGCAGATCTGGATCTGCACCGCGGCGATGCTGCTCGGGCGACTGGAGATCTTCAGCGTGATCGTGCTGCTGCGGCCGGCCTACTGGCGCAAGTAGGGCACGGGTGCGGCGCCCGGGGGGCGCGTCAGCTGTGGATGTAGCTCTCGAGCTGCTCGATCTGCTGCTGCTGCTCGGCGATCACCGCCTTCACCAGGTCGCCGATCGAGACGACGCCGACGACCCGCCCGGCGTCCAGCACCGGCAGGTGGCGCACGCGGCGCTCGGTGACGAGCTGCATGCACTTCTGCACCGTGTCGTCCGGTCCGACGGTGAGCACCGGTGAGCTCATGATGTCGCGCACCGGCGTGTCGGCCGAGGAGCGCCCGCGCAGGATCACCTTGCGCGCGTAGTCGCGCTCGGAGACGATCCCCTCGAGCGCCGCACCCTTCATGACGAGCAGCGCGCCCACGTGGTGATCGGCCATCAGACGGATCGCGTCGAGCACCGAGGACTCGGGTTGCACCGAGTGAATGGTCCGTCCCTTCGCATCGAGCAGCGCGCGCACCGTGGTCATTGGCTCCTCCCGCTCGCGCCGGCCGCGGCTAATGCGCCGCCGGCGCCACCTCCACCGTCAGAGTCACCTGGGCGCCGACATCGAGCGTGCCGGCCTCGACCGGGGTCGCGACCTCGGCGCCGGCGGCACGGCCGGCCGCGAAGGTGCGCATCACCGGGACGAGCCGCGGGCTCGCCTCCTCCACCGTCAGCACCCGCACGATGCGCAGCTCGAGCGCGGCGGCGAGCAGCTGTGCCTCGCTGCGCGCGCGGCCCGCCGCCTCGCGCAGTGCCGCGGCACGCACCGCGTCCTGGTCGCGCAGCGTGAACTGGATTCCCTGCACCCGGTTGGCGCCCGAGCGGGTCGCGGCATCGATCACCGCGCCCAGCTTCGCGAGCTCATCGAGCGTCACCCGCACGACGTTGGTGGCGGTGTAGCCGGTGATGGTCGGCTCGACGCCGTTCGGGTGGTACTGGTAGTTCGGGTTGAGCGAATAGTTGATGGTCTTCAGCTGCGCCGCGGGCCCGGCCGCGGTGCGCAGCGCCCCGAGCACCGCGTCCACCTCCCGGGCATTCTCGGCGGCGGCGTCCTGCGAGCGCGGCGCCCGCGTCGCGACCCCGATGTCGATCTGCACCCGGTCGGGCCGCGCGCTCACCTCGGCCTCGCCGGTGACGCGAATCGACGACAGCGTGGTGCCGTCCACCGCGGCCGCGCCCGCGCCCGATGCGAGCAGTGCGGCGACGCCCGCGGCGCGCGCGAGGAGGTAAGCGGAACGCATTGGCATATTCTACGCGGCGCGCCGTGCGACAGTTCATACTTTGGCCACCCGGCCGCGCGCCGTGGCGCGCCGGGGCTGTATACAACGACAGATGGAAACGCCGGAAATCCACGTAGCGCCGGATCGCTTCGAGGTCACGGTCGCGGACTCGGTCCTCGTCACCGAGCTGCGCTCCGCAGTCGCGGTGTGCATGTACGACGCGGCCGAGGAGGCCGGCGCGCTGCTGCACCTGCGCTGCATCGTCAAGACGTCCAAGCCCGCCGATGTCACCGACACGACGCTCGCGACCGAGCTGTTGCTGCTCGACCGCTGCCTCGAGGCGCTGCGCGAAGCGGCGCCCGCGGCGCGGCGGCTGCAGGCGCGGATCGTCGGGCACCTCGGCGAGGGCACCCACGCCCGTCCGGTGTGCGACACGGTGGTGGGCGTGGTGCGGCATTACCTCTCCGATGCGGGCGTCGAGCTCGGGCCCGAGGACATCGCCGCCGGTCCGGTGCGCACGCTGCGTTTCCGCCCCGGCATGGGCTGGGTGCACACCCGCGCCTGAGGTTGGCGGCGTGACCGCGGCGCGCGAAGCGGTACTGCCCGAGGCGCTGCGCGCCGCGCTCGAGCGGCTGCTGGGGGAGCGCGTCGGACACGTGCGGATCGTCGAGCATTCCCGGTTCGCCCGGCTGCACCCGGGCGCGCGCGCCACCACACGCCGCGGCCGCATCTATCTGCGCGACGACGCCGCCTCCTTCTTCGCCGACCCCGCGCTGCTGCTGCACGAGTACTGGCACGTGATCGGCCAGTGGCAGAAAGGCGAGCTCACCGTCGTGCGCTACCTGCTCGAGTGCCTGCGGCGCGGCTATGCCCGCAACCGCTTCGAGGTCGAGGCGCGCGCCTTCGCCGAGGCGCACGCTCCGGGACTGCGGGCGCTGCTGGCGGGGGCGGCCCGCGCCGCGCGCGGGCCGGGCGGGGCCTCGCCGCCGTCGCGGCCGCGCGCGGCGCAGTGCGCGGCGGCCTTCGCGGCGGCACGAGCTGTGCCCGAAGAACCCTGCCGCTACAATACGCGGCCCGCGGCTTCGCTGGAGCCGCGGCGCCTCACGGGAGCGGTTGGAATGCGATTCGCACCGAGCTACGACGTGATCGTGGTCGGCGGCGGGCACGCGGGCACCGAAGCCGCGCTCGCCGCCGCGCGCATGGGCGCGCGCACGCTGCTTCTCACGCAGAGCATCGAGACGCTCGGGCAGATGAGCTGCAACCCGGCGGTCGGCGGCATCGGCAAGGGGCACCTGGTGCGCGAGATCGATGCGCTGGGAGGCGCCATGGCGCGTGCCACCGACTGCGCCGGCATCCAGTTCCGCATCCTGAACGCGAGCAAGGGCCCGGCGGTACGCGCGACCCGCGCCCAGGCCGACCGCCAGCTCTACAGGCAGGCGGTCCGCTCGGCGCTCGAGAGTCAGCCGAACCTGGCACTCTTCCAGCAGGAAGCGGCGGACCTCGCCGTCGAGGGCGGGCGGGTGCGCGGCGTCGTCACCGTTACCGGGGTCGCGCTCGAGGCGCGCGCGGTGGTGCTCACGGTCGGCACTTTCCTCGCCGGGCGCATCCACGTCGGGCTCGAGAATTATCAGGGCGGGCGCGCCGGTGATGCTCCCTCGAACCGCCTCGCCGCGCGGCTGCGCGAGCTCGCGCTGCGGGTCGGACGGCTGAAGACCGGCACACCCCCGCGCATCGACGGGCGCACGCTCGACTGGTCCGCCATGCGGCCCCAGCCGGGGGATGTGCCGACTCCGGTCTTCTCGTTTCTTGGACGATCCAGTGAACATCCAAGACAAGTTAACTGTTTCATTACGCAGACTAACGAGCGAACTCATGCGATCATCCGGGCGGCAACCGACCGCTCGCCGCTCTACACAGGGGCTATCGAGGGGGTCGGCCCCCGTTACTGCCCCTCGGTCGAGGACAAGGTCGTGCGCTTCGCGGACAGGAGCTCCCACCAGGTGTTCGTTGAGCCCGAGGGGCTGAACACGAACGAGGTGTACCCGAACGGCATCTCGACCAGCCTTCCTTTCGAGGTGCAGTGCGAGTTCGTACGCACCATCCGCGGCTTCGAGCGCGCGCATCTCACCCGGCCGGGCTACGCGATCGAGTACGACTTCTTCGATCCCCGCGACCTCAAGTCCTCGCTCGAGACCCGTGCTCTCGAGGGCCTGTACTTCGCCGGACAGATCAACGGCACGACCGGCTACGAGGAGGCCGCGGCCCAGGGCCTGCTCGCCGGCATCAACGCCGCGTGCGCCGTGAGCGGCCGCGGTCCGTGGGTGCCGAAGCGCAGCGAAGCCTATCTCGGCGTACTGGTCGATGATCTGGTGACGCGCGGCACGCGCGAGCCGTACCGCATGTTCACCAGCCGCGCCGAGCACCGCCTGCTGCTGCGCGAGGACAACGCGGATCTGCGCCTCACGCCCACGGGCCGCGCGCTCGGCCTCGTGGGCGATGAGCGCTGGGCGCTGCTCGAGGCCAAGCAGCGCCTCACCGAGCTCGAGCTCGGGCGGCTGCGCGAGCGGCGCCTGCGCCCGGCGGAGCTCCCGCAGGGGTGGGCAGCGCGCGTGCTCGGCGCTCCGCTCGCGCAGGAGATTTGCGCCTTCGAGCTGCTGCGCCGGCCGGAGGTGAGCTACGAGGCGCTCCTCGAAGTGACGGGCACGCCCGACTGGCTCGACGCGCCGTCCGGGGAAGGCGCCGCCGCCGACCCGCGCCTGCCGCCGCAGGTTTGCCTCCAGGTCGAGGCGCGGGCCAAGTACGCCGGCTACATCGAGCGGCAGCAGGACGAGATCGAACGCGCGCGGCGCAGCGAGGAGACCATGCTCCCGGCGGACCTCGACTATGCGCAGCTCACGGCGCTGTCGCACGAGGTGCGCCAGAAGCTGGCCGAGGCACGCCCCGCGACCGTCGGCCAGGCGGGCCGTGTCCCCGGCGTCACTCCGGCCGCCGTGTCGATCCTGCTCGTGCACCTGAAGAAGCGCAGCCGCGGCGATCGCGATCGCACGCAGCGCGCATGAGCGCCTTCACGCAGCAGCTCGCACGCGCCTGGGAAAAGAACGACTCGCTTCTGTGCGTGGGACTCGATCCCGAGATCGGGCGCCTCCCGGCGCCGCTCGCCGCCGCCCGCGAGCCGCTGTTCGAGTTCAACAAGGCGGTCATCGACGCCACGGCGGATCTGGTGTGCGCCTACAAGCCGCAGTTCGCGCACTACGCCGCCGCCGCCGCCGAGCAGCAGCTCGCACGCACCATCGAGTACGTCCACGCCCGCTACCCGGGTCTCCCGGTGATCCTCGACGCCAAGCGCGGTGACATCGGCTCGACCGCCGAGCGCTACGCCGCCGAGGTCTTCGACCGCTACGGCGCGGACGCGGTGACGGTCAATCCGTACCTCGGGAGCGATGCGCTCGAGCCCTTCCTCGCCCGGGCCGACAAGGGCGTCATCGTGCTGTGCCGCACGTCGAATCCCGGCGCCGCGGACCTCCAGGACCTCGAGGTCGGCGGCGCGAAGCTCTACCAGGTCGTGGCGCAGCTCGCCGCGGGGCGCTGGAACTCGCGCGGCAACTGCCTGCTCGTCGTCGGCGCCACCTTTCCGCGCGAGCTCGCCGAGGTGCGCCGCATCGCCGGCGACATGACGCTGCTCGTGCCGGGGATCGGTGCCCAGGGGGGCGACGTCGCGCAGGCGGTCCGCAGCGGCCAGACCGCGCAGGGCACGGGGCTCGTCATCAGCGCCTCGCGCAGCATTCTCTACGCCGCTGGGAGCGGCGGGGACTTCGCCGCCGCGGCCCGCGCGGCGGCCGAGAGGCTGCGCGGGGAGATCAATTCGAGCCGCATCCGGCAGAGGCGTGCGACCGGCCGATGAGCGGGCGGCCGCCGAATGCTCCCGCGCGCGCCGGGGCTGCCGGTCTCATCGCGCTCCTGGCCGCTCTCGCTGCGGCGACGCTCTGCGCCTGCACGCGGTCGGGGAACGGCGGAGCGCCCGGGCCGGGCGGGGCGGCCGGCGAGCACCTCGCGGTGCTGGTGCGCGGCGGCGGGCCGGATCCCGACTCCCTCGATCCGCAGAAGGTGCGCGGGTTCGAGGCGCAGGGGATCGTGCGCGACCTGTGCGAGGGACTGACGACCCTCGACCATCGGGCCGCCGTGGCCCCGGGCGCGGCGAGCAGCTGGAGCGTGAGCGCCGACGGCCGCGTCTACACCTTCAGGCTGCGCCGCGATGCGCGCTGGTCGAACGGCGAGCGCGTGGTGGCGGCGGATTTCGTGGCGGCGCTGCGCCGCCTGGTCGATCCCGCCACCGGCTCCGCCTACGCCGGCTACGTCGACGTGATCGCCAACGCGAGCGACATCGTCGCCGGGCGCAAGCCCCCCGAGACGCTCGGCGTCGCGGCACCGGACGAGGCGACGGTCATCATCACGCTCGCCACGCCCGCTGCCTACCTGCCGGCGCTGCTCTCGCACCCGAGCACCTGCCCGCTGTACCGGCCGATGCTCCGCGAGCGGCCGCAGGGCCTGGCGCGGCCCGGCGTCATGGTGTCCGACGGCGCCTTCCGGCTCGCCGAATGGGTGCAGGGCTCGTACGTGCTCCTCACCCGCAACCGCTGGTACTGGAACGACGCGGCCACCCGGCTCGATGCGGTCAAGTACCTCATCATCCCCGACGAGAATGCCGAGCTCGCCCGCTACCGGGGCGGGGAGCTCGAGGTCACGGCCAGCGTGCCCCGCGGGCAGTTCGACTGGATCAGGGCGCATCTCGCCGGCGAGCTGCACGTCTCGCCGCAGCTCACGACCTACTATTACGGCTTCAACCTGCGCCGCCCGCCCTTCCGCGACCGGCCCGGGCTGCGCCGTGCGCTGTCGCTGGTGATCGACCGCGAGAAGCTCGCCCAGCTGGTGCTGCGGGTGGGCGAGCTGCCCGCCTACGGCTGGGTGCCCCCGGGCATCGACAA
>DASSQU010000266.1:0-4091 GCA_035702325.1 Steroidobacteraceae bacterium | reverse complement strand
CCGCACGCCGAGCTCGCGCGCACGGGCGAGTTTCGAGCCGGGCTCGGCGCCGGCGACGACGAAGCTGGTCTTCTTCGAGACGCTGCCTGTCACCTTCGCGCCGCGTGCGAGCAGGGCCTCCTCGGCCTGCTCGCGAGTGATGCCGGCGAGCGACCCGGTGATCACCACGGTACACCCGGCGAGCGCCCCCGCCTGGCCGGCGCGTGGCGGACGCGGCATATCAGGCCACGTGACACCTTTAGTTTGTAACTCCTTGATAACACTAATGTGATCCTTCGAGGCGAAAAATGCCGCGACCTGGGCCGCCACGACCGGCCCGACGTCGGGCACCTGCCGGATCTCCTCCTCGCCGGCGCGCATCAGAGCCCCGAGGGAGCCGAAGTGACGCGCGAGGGCGAGCGCCGTGGCCTCGCCCACCTCGCGGATTCCCAGCGCATACAGCAGCCGCGGCAGGGTCGTCACCTTGCTCTTGCCGATGGCAGCGAGCAGGTTGGCGGCGGACTTCTCGCCCATGCGCTCGAGCGGCGACAGTTGTCCGGCGGTGAGCGAGTACAGGTCCGCGGGCGAGCGCACCAGCTCGCGCTCGACCAGCTGCCCGATCAGCCGGTCGCCGAGCCCCTCGATGTCGAGCGCCCGCCGGCTGGCGAAGTGGCGCAGTGCCTCCTGGCGCTGGGCGCGGCAGCTGAAACCGCCCGTGCAGCGGGCTGCCGCCTCGCCCTCGACACGCAGCACCCGCGAGCCGCACACCGGGCAGACCGACGGCAACTCGACCGCAACGGCGCCAGCCGGCCGCCGTTCCGGGAGCACGCTCACCAGCTCCGGGATCACGTCGCCGGCGCGGCGTACGGTGACGGTGTCACCCACGCGCACATCCTTGCGGTGCACCTCGTCGATGTTGTGCAACGTCACGTTGCTCACCGTCACGCCACCGACGAACACCGGCTCGAGCCGTGCGATCGGCGTCAGCGCCCCGGTGCGCCCGACGTTGAATTCGATGTCCCGCACGACGGTGAGCGCCTCCTCCGCCGGGAACTTGTGGGCGATCGCCCAGCGGGGCGCGCGCGAGACGAATCCGAGCCGCTCCTGGCCGGCGCGCGCATCGAGCTTGTAGACCACCCCGTCGATCTGATAGGGGAGCTTGCCGCGCCGGGCGCCCATCTCGCGGTAATAGCCGAGGCAGCCGGCGACGCCGCGCACGCTGCGCGCCTCGGGCGACACCGGCAGACCGAGGTGGCGCAGCAGCGCGAGCAGCTCGGCCTGGCCGCCCGGCTCCGCGGCGCCCTCGAGCGCGCCGAGTCCGTAGAAGAAGGCGCGCAGCGGGCGTGCGGCGGTGATGCGCGGGTCGAGCTGCCGGAGGCTCCCCGCGGCCGCGTTGCGCGGGTTCACGAACACCTTCTCGCCGCGCTCGCGCGCCAGCGCGTTCATCCGTTCGAAGCCGGCGACCGGCATGAAGACCTCGCCGCGCGCCTCGATGAGCCGCGGGCAGCCGGGGCGCAGCTTCTGGGGCACGGCGCGGATGGTGCGCACGTTCGCCGTGACGTCCTCGCCCGTGACGCCGTCGCCGCGGGTCGCGGCGCGTGCCAGCAGGCCGTCGCGGTAGATCACCGCCACCGCCAGCCCGTCGAGCTTCGGCTCGGCGACGTAGTCGAGCTCGCCGGTGACCTCGAGCCGCTCGTGGATACGGCGGTCGAAGGCCTCGACCTCCGCGTCGCTGAAGGCGTTGTCGAGCGACAGCATCGGCACCTGGTGTACGACCTCGCCGAATTGCGCGCTCGCCGTACCGGCGACGCGCTGGGTAGGGGAATCCGGGGTGACGAGCTCCGGGTGCGCCGCTTCGAGCGCGCGCAGCTCGGCCATCAGCCGGTCGTACGCGGCATCGGAAACCAGCGGATCATCGAGCACGTAATAGCGGTAGTCGTGCTGCGCGATTTCGGCGCGCAACTCGGCGGCGCGCGCCGCCGCGCCGCGTGTCACGAGGAGGCCCCGGCCCTGATGCGCTCGCGCAGCGTCGCGATACGAGCCGGCGTGAGCGGCGTGCCGGTCTCGTCCTGCAGCACGCCGCACAGCCGGTCGTTGAGACTGCGCGCGGTGCTCACCAGCTCCTCGAAGGCCTGCGGCGGCGACTTGGGCCCCGGCAGCACCGCGAACAGCGACAAGCCGCCGTAGTGCTGCGAGTCCATGGTGTCGACATCGAAGGTGCCGGGCCGCGTGAGGCTCGCCGCGCTCAACACGGCGCGACGCTCCTCGTCCGGTTTGTGGAAGATGTCGAAGCGCCCGAGCACGAAGCCCTCGGCGGTAAGCGCCTGGCGCAGCGAGCGACCGGCGAAGCGCTCCGGCTGCGGCGCCACCAGGCGCAGCGCGACGATCTTGCGCTGGTCATCGGGTGGCCATTCCACCAGCGGCGGCGGCGCGCCCGGCAGCACCGGCACGACCACACCGGGGTCGGACCCAGCCGGCGCCCCGCTGTTCGCCGGCGCCGGATCCGCCGCAGGCTCCGCCGGCGGGAGCGGCTGTGCCTCGAGCGGCAGCTCGGGTGCAGCCGCGGGCTCGAGTGAGGTTGCGGGCTCGGGCGCAGCCGCGGGCTCCTCCATCGGCGGCAACTCGAGGATCGGCAGCTCGTATGCCCCGCGCCCCTCGCGCACCGCGGGAGCATTGCGCGGCACGAGCGGCACGAGCGGCTCGCGCGCATGAATCTCGGGGAGCTCGAACGCCGGGCCGCTCCGCTCGGCGGACTCGCGCCGCCCGCCGGGTTCGGGCGGCGCGGGCGGCTCGACCGGATCGGGCGGCGCGGGCGGGTCGCCCTGCGCGGCGCGCGCCTGCCGCGGCCGCCGCCGCTCCCACCAGGCGAGCGCGGCGATGAACACCACACCGAGGACGAGAAGCGAGGCGCGCAATTCGGACATCGTTGAGTTCCCCGTGACTCCTTCAGACCGCCGCCATGCGCACGGCCTCGTCGACATCCACCGTGACCAGGCGCGACACACCCGGCTCGAGCCTCGTGACGCCGATCAGCTGCGCGGCGAGCTCCATGGTGGCTTGGTTGTGGGTGATGAACACGAACTGCACGCGCGACGACATCTCGCGGACGATATCGCAGAAGCGCCCGACGTTGTGCTCATCGAGCGGCGCATCGACCTCGTCCAGGAGGCAGAAGGGCGCGGGATTCAGGTCGAAGATCGAGAACACCAGCGCCACCGCGGTGAGCGCTTTCTCCCCGCCCGAGAGCAGGTGGATGGTGCTGTTTTTCTTGCCCGGGGGGCGCGCCATGACGGCGACACCGGCGGTCAGCTTGTCGTCCCCGACCAGCTCGAGATAGGCGTGGCCACCGCCGAACAGGCGCGGGAACTTGTCGCGCAATCCGGCGTTGATGCGCTCGAAAGTGTCCTCGAAGCGCGTGCGGGTCTCCCGGTCGATGCGGCGCATGGCTTCGGCGAGCGTCTCGAGCGCGTCGCTCAGATCGGCGAACTGGCGGTCGAGATACTCCTTGCGCTGCGTCTGCTCCTTGAGCTCGTCGATTGCCGCGAGATTCACCTGGCCGAGCTTTTCGATGTCGGCGCGTGCCTCCGCCAGCGAGATCTCCCAGCCGGCGACGCCCGCCCCGGCGGTGAGCCCGGCGAGCACCGCGGCGAGCTCGCGGCGCGTCTCGGCGAACTGCTCGGCGAGCGCCGCGCGGCGTACGTGCGTCTCCTGCGCGGCGAGGCGCGCAGCCTCGAGCTCCTCGCGCGCCGCGCTCACCCGCTGCTCGGCCGCGAGGCGCTCCTCATCGAGCGAGCGCAGCACGGTGTCGGCATCCTCGAGCGCCGAGCGCGCCGCCGCCAGCTCCCCTTCCACGGTCAGCCGCGCCGCGAGCGCGGTCTCGAGACTCGCCTGCGCCCTGACGATGGGCTCGTCTCCCGAGGCGAGCTCCGCCTCGAGTGCGGCGCGGCGCCGCCCGAGCTGCTCGCGCTGCTCGAGCATGCGGCTGACGCCGACGCCGACCGAGCTCTCGGTCGAGCGGCGCGCCTCGACCCGCACGTGCAGATCGCGGCTGGCGAGCGGCGCCGCCTGCGCCGCGGCGCGCGCCGCGGCGAGCGCGCCGCGCCGCTGCTCGC
>DASSQU010000265.1:0-5965 GCA_035702325.1 Steroidobacteraceae bacterium | reverse complement strand
AGCTACGGCGTGCACGAAGTGATCGGGCGACTGGGGGGCGACGAGTTCGCCGCCCTCAGCACCAACGCCGAGTACGCGGCACGCAGCGTGGTGGCCGCGCGCGCCAGGCGCCGTGCGCAGCCGGGGTCCTCCGCCCTGCCGCCGCTGTCGCTGAGCGTCGGCGTGGCGCATTTCGATCCGCAGCACCCCTCGACCATCGATGAGCTGCTCGAGGCCGCGGAGCAGGACATGTACGAGCACAAGCGGATTTCCCGAATCGCACCGTCGTCCGGTCTAACCCCCCATCCGGTCTGACGTGCGCCTTGGCGGCCCCGAGGGTCTCCCCCCCGCGGGGCCGTTCTTTCTATACCGACCGCCGGCGCAGGGACGCGCCGGCGGCAGCAGGGAAGCGTCTGCCGGCGGCCGGGCAGGGCCGCCGGCGCAGGGATGCCCCCCGCGCCGTCAGGGAGAGCCCCGCAGCAGCACCGCCGCCTGATCGATCCCGTCGCAGTAGCGCCCGAGCACCGCCGCGGTGACCGGGATGTACCTGCCGGCCTCCTCCCAGCGGGCGCCGTCGATCGCCTCGCGCACGGCCGGCAGGGTCTTCACTCCGTAGCCGGTGAGCATGCCGGGCGCGTACACGAAGTGCCGGTACCACGGGCGCCCCGGCAATCCCTGCGGGTCGGTGAGCCGCTGCTCCATGCCCTGCAGCAGCGCATCGAGTCGCCGGCGCCGCGCGGCATCGAGGTGCACCCCGCCCGCGAGAAAGCGGGCATAGGCCTCGTCGTAGGCGTGCGCGCTGGTCTTGAGGCGCGCCACCACCGCCTCGAGCGGTCCGAAGTCGAGCGGCGGCACGCGCGCGGCGCGCGCCGGAGCCAGCACCACCCGGGTCGGATCGGCGGCGAGGGTGAAATCCCGCGCGTCGATGAGCTGATCGAGCTTGGCGGCCCTGGTGCGCTTCTCGTCGGTCAGCTTGCGCAGCTCCTCCACGTAGCTGCCGATGGTGTCGGCGAACTCCGCGAATTCGAGCGGCAGCACGTCGGCGTCCGCCATGCGCAGCACGACGTGCCCGGCGGTCTCGGCTTCGGCCACCCCGTAGGCGAAGCTCGGATCGCCAAAGCGCACGTAGTGGTCGAAGGAGTCGTAGTCGGAGTGGTAGACGCCCGCCTGGTCGTCCTCGCCGCGATACTCGATGTTGAGCGCGGCCACGCCGAGGTGCTGCAGGAACGGCGTGTAGTCCGAGCCCGAGCCGAGCGCACCGATCGCCAGGTCCCCACCCTGCTCCGCGAGCCGGGTGTCGCGCTCGAGCTCCCCGGCGTTCGTGTCGTCTTCCGCGGCGGGGTGCTCGTAGCCATGCACCAGAATTCGCGCCCGCAGCCGCGCCTGCGAGCTGACGCCGGTCTCGGGGTCCTTGACCGCGCTGGCGACGTCGTTCAGCAGGCGCTGCAGCGAGTGGCTGCCGGCAGCGGCGAGAAAACCGCGCGCGTTGGTATCGGAGTTGAGATACAGCACGGCTTTCTTCTCCAGGTCCGCGGCGTGCGTCTCTGCCCATTCGGTCGAGCCGAGCAGGCCCGGCTCCTCACCGTCCCAGCTGGCGTAGATCAGGGTGCGCCGCGGGCGCCAGCCGCTCTTCAGCAGCGTGCCGATCGCCTTGGCCTCGGCCAGCATCGCGACCTGGCCGGAAAGCGGGTCCCAGGCGCCGAACACCCAGGCGTCGCGGTGGTTGCCGCGCACGATCCACTCGTCGGGATTTTCGCGGCCCGGAATCCGCGCAATCACGTCGTAGAGCGGCTTGAGGCTCCAGTCCGAGGTGATGGAGAGGCGCACCCGCGCGGGGCCGGGGCCCAGGTGATAGGTGATGGGCAGGGCGCCGCGCCACTGCGGCGGCGCCACCGGTCCGCCGAGCGCGGCGAGCAGCGGCTGCGCGTCGGCGTAGGAAATCGGCATCACCGGGATCCTGAGAATCGTCTTCGCCTCGGCGACGGCCAGGCGCCTGGCGTCGCGCGTTGCGCCCACGCCCGGGGTGAGCGGATCGCCGGCATAGAGCGTCATGTCGAGCACCGAGCCGCGCTGCACGCCGGCCGGCGGGCGCCAGCCGCCCTGCGGATAGACATCCCCCTGCGCGTAGCCGTCGTCGCGCGGATCGGAATAGATGATGCAGCCGATCGCGCCGTGCTCCTGGGCGAGCTTCGGCTTCAGTCCGCGCCAGCCGCCGCCATAACGGGTTATGGCGATCCGGCCCTTGACGTCGATGCCGCGCCGGGCGAGCTCGTCGTAATCCCGGGGCATCCCGTAGTTGAGATAGACGAGCTCGCCGGTCACGTCACCGTCGGCGCCGTACGCGTTATAGGGAGGCAGTCCGTCGCCGCGGGCGGAGGTGGCATCGCCCGCCACCGGCGGCTCGGTGAGGCTCGCGGCGAAGCGGCTGGGCGCCACGAGCTCGAGGCTGTGGGCCCTGGGCGTCGGATACAACACCTCGAACTGCTCGATCTGCGCATCCCAGCCCCACTTCCTGAACAGATCGCGCACCAGCTCGGCGTTCGCCCGGTCGTGGGGCGAGCCCACCTGGTTCGCGTCCGCCGACAGCGTCTGCAGCCAGCCGCGCAGCTCCGCGGCGTCGAGCGTCGCGTCGAAACGCTGCTCGAGACTGCGCTCGGCGGGCGCCTCCTGCGCCGTGAAGCCGAACGGCTCCGGGGTACCCTCGAGCGCCGCCGCGGCTGCGGCGAGCGGCGCGAGCAGTGCGGCCGCGAACAGCAATGCGTGGCGGCCGCGCGGCGCGCGCGGCTCCGGGTCCGGCGAACGAGGCGTGAGGTGCATCTGGTAATCCCCGGGTTCTGTCGTGATGCGATCGAAGCGGACGCGACGAGGTGGCGATTCTAAAGCGAAACGGGCCTGGCGGTGCAGGCCTCCGCCGCCACGGCGAGCGCGCCGAGCGGACCGGCGAGCGCGCCGAGTCCGGGCGGCAGCAGGCAATCCTCGAGGCCGCGGGTGAAGAGCGCCGCGTCGGGGTAGGCGTTGAGGCTGGCGCTCGCGCGCGCGCAAATGCGCTGCAGGAGGTGCGGCTGGGCACACATGACGCCGCCGCCCATCAGGATGCGCTGCGGAGCGAGCGCCAGCACCAGCGTATGCACCAGGTGCGCGAGCGCGTGCGCCACCGTCTCCCACACCGGGTCGTCCGCGCGCAGCCGCGCCGGCGCGCTGCCGCTGCGCGCCGCGATCGCGGGGCCCGAGGCGAGACCTTCGACGCAGTCGCCGTGGAAGCGGCAGATCCCCGGCCACGCATCGCCCGCCGCGCGCGCGACGCGGATGTGGCCGAGCTCCGGATGGCGAGCGCCGAGCAGCGGCCGGCCGGCCGCGATCACGCCGCAACCGATGCCGGTCCCGACGGTGACGTACACGTAATCCGCGAGCCCGCGGGCCGCACCCCAGCGACCCTCGGCGAGCGCCGCCGCGATCACGTCGGTGGTGAGGCCGAGCGGGCGCGCGAAGCGCGCGGCGAAGAACCCGGCGACGTCGGCCCCGCTCCAACCCTCCTTGGGGGTGAGCCCGATGCGGCCGTAGCCCGGCGCCTCGCGGCGCAGCTCCAGAGGACCGAAGGAGGCGAGTCCGAGCGCGGCGAACTCCCCGTACACGCGGCGCCATTCCCCGAGGATCGCGGCGATGCGCTCCAGGGTCGCTGCGGCGTCACGTCCCGTGTCGATGGTGCTGCGGGCGCGGACGTCGCCGGGGCCGGTGCCGAGCAGGCATTCGCACTTGGTGCCGCCGAGCTCGACGCCGCACAACAGGGGTTGAGGGCCGCTCATCGGCATGGCCGCGCTGGGTGCGCGGCACGCCCTCAGTCGACGACCGACGACTGGATGGCGATCCCGGAGCGCAGTACGGTCGTCACCGGCGTCGCCTCGGCGACCTCCAGCAGGCGCGACTTCTGCGCCGCGCTGAGCGGCTTGGAGAAGGACAGCCGCCGCTCGATGTGCTCGTGTCCCTCCGCATCGCGCGTCCAGCGTACCCCGACGGTGATCCTGCCCAGCGTCCAGTCGTGATGCGCGGCGTGCCGGCGCAGTGCCGCCGCCGTGCAGGTGCCGAGGCTCGCGAGCAGCAGCTCGCGCGCCGCGAACCCGGCATCGCTGCCGCCGGCGGCGACCGCCTCGTCGGCCGTCAGGTGGTGGTGTCCTGAAACCACCTGCGCCACGTGCGCGTGGTCATTGATTACGGTGACGTAAGCCATGGGCCTGTCCTCCGCCGCCCGCGCGCGCCGCCCGGCCGAACATGCTGCGGGCGATGCTGCCGACGCTGAGGCCGGTGACGCCGTCGAGATGGTAGGGCGAGCCGGCGACGATCGCCTCGGCCGCGCGCAGGCCGCTGCGGATCGCCGGTCCGATGCCCTCGCCGAGATCGCGCGACGCGAGCCCGGCGGCGTCGCCGGTGATGAAGGCGTCGTCACGGCGCACCACGTCGACGCGCCCCCGCAGGTAGTAGCTGTAGCCGCCGGGATCGTAGTGCGCTCCGCGGGTGAGCCCGGCGCCGAGCTTGCGCGCCAGGTGCTCCCAGTGCTGCTTGATGTCCTGGCCGCGGCTCTTGATGCGCGCCGCGATGCCGCCGACGCCGACGTTGACCCAGCCGCGCTCCTTGGGCACGTACCACGAATACCCCGGAAGTCCCTGCTCGAAGAACCACAGATGGCAGTCCGGATCCTGCCAGTCGTACTCGATCTCGTGCTCGAGGGTCACGATCTGCAGCTCGTGGGCGCGCGGGTTGAGCTCCCGGAACAGCGCGCGGTACACCGGACAGCGCGTACCGCCGGCGCCGACCAGAAAGCGGCAGCGGTAGGCCCCGTCGATCAGGTAGCCGGCCGGCTCGCGCACGATGTCGCGCACGTTGTGCAACTCGACGGGTGCACCCGAGCGCTCGAGCAGCCAGGCGTCGAACTCGTAACGGCGGATGGAATGCTGCACGCACGGCACCGGCAGCTGCAGCCGTCCGAAGTGCAGCCGCAGGCGCGGGAAGGTCAGCAGCCGATGCGGGTAGCTCCCGAGATCGATCTCGAGCTCCTGCACCACCTCCGGCGTGATCCAGCCGGCACACAGCTTGAGGCGCGGGAAGGGCTCGCGGTCGAGCACCAGCACGTCCACCCCGGCGCGGCGGAGCTGCCAGGCGGCGCTCGAACCCGCCGGCCCGCCGCCGACGATGAGCACCTCACACGAGCGCATGCCGCCTCAGGGCGTATAGAGGTGCGCGCGGGTCCATGCGATGTCGTTGTTGTCGCGGGTCGCGAACAGCACCTGGAAGAGCTGCAGCGTGCCGGTGGTGAAGCCCGCGATCGAGCCGGCGAGATACAGCCGCCACATGCGCACGAAGCGCTCATCGAACATGGCACGCACCCGCTCGCTGGCCGCCTCGAATCCGGCCAGCCAGTGGCGCAGCGTCTGCGCGTAGTGCAACCGCAGATTCTCCACATCGAGGACCGACAGATCCCACGGCTCGAAGATGCGCGCCATCTGCCCGAGCGACGGCGGGTAGGCCCCCGGGAAGATGCGCTTCTCGATCCAGGGCTGCAGCGGCGCCGGGTGGTTGCGCCCGATCGAATGGATGAGCCCGCGGCCGTTGCTGCCGAGACCCCGTCGGGCGATGCGCCCGAGGACCGGGTAGTTCCTGAGCCCCACGTGCTCGAGCATGCCCACCGAGACGAAGGCGTCGTAGCGGCCGCTGATGCTGCGATAGTCGTCCTCGACATACTCGACGCGCCCGGCGAGGCCTTCGCGGGCGGCGCGCTCGCGCGCGTACGCCACCTGTTCGTGCGAGATGTTGAAGGCGCGCACGCGCACGCCGTAGCGGCGCGCCATGTGCAGCGCCAGCGCGCCCCAGCCGCAGCCCGCCTCCACCACCGCATCGCCGGGCTGCAATTGGAGTTTCCGGCAAACGTAATCCAGCTTGGCGGTTTGGGCGTCCTCCAGGCTCATGCCGGGTTCCGGAAAGTATGCGCAGGTGT